>NZ_JADDXT010000002.1:2153168-2460763 GCF_015330165.1 Zobellia roscoffensis | reverse complement strand
GCACCTTGCTGTTCTTTTTCACCACGGTCTACACCTTGGCTAATATCTTGGGATTGTTCATGAATTAGAGAAATAACGCCACAAGAATCTCCACTAAATTGATATTCACCTTTTGTGTAACCAATTTTGTTAATGACCTCTCTAGCAATAGTTTGAACGTCTAAATAAGTATTACTCTTGACCTCACCAGCCAATACTACCTGACCTGTAGTCACCATGGTTTCACAAGCAACTTTACTTTCTGGGTCAAAAGCCAAAAAGTTATCTAATAATGCGTCACTAATTTGATCGGCAACTTTATCTGGGTGTCCTTCGCTTACGGATTCGGAAGTAAATAAATATGGCATAACAAACTTTTATTTTTTGTAAAAGGATTTGAATGAATGCCGAAAAGAAGATGATGTGAATAATTCAACATCAACTGCTTTAGCATTTTTTCGTTTTTATTGCCTTTTGGCTCAAAACAGAGGTTGCAATCAGTCAAATCCCTCCTCTTTATTTTAATTAGGACGCAAAAATATAAAAAATGTTGAGTTCCCTATCTTAATATGGTGTTATTTATTGAGTCAATTGAATAAATTAATTTAACCCATATAGATTTAAGACAGGCTACAAGTCATATTTTACCGAGAAGAGTACATACCGTGGCTGTACAAAATAAGCCTGCGTTGTAAAAAACAAATCGTTTGTACTATCCCTATTTAATGTGGTCGTATTTAATAGATTAGTTCCTTTTATGCCATATTCCCAGCGACTATCTTTCTTCTGGTAGGTTAAGTTAGATTCCAGAAAGCTATACTTATTATCGATTGTATTCTCCTTGTCCGTATAATTATAATAATCATAATCTACCGTAAAAATAAAGTTCTTCAAAAAAGCGGCATCAAAACGGGCATACGGTCTACTGGTGTAATATGTGGTTTCTAAATTTCCGTTTTCATAGTTATTTACGGTATATCTGTAACCCAGTTCCAAGTTGGGGGCATTCTTAAAATTAGTTGATAATGCGCCCGTATAATTCTGAGTGAACGAATTAGAAGTACGTTGCTGACCGTCTACTAAGTTATTGGTTGTAGACCAACCAACATTAGCACGTGCAGATGCTTTTATCTTACCAAAGGTTCGCTCGTACCTTCCGTTTGCGGTTAACGACTCATCTTCAAAATTAGAATTGATCGTAGTACTTACTCTATTGATTCCAATTATATCGGCATTATTTTTTAGTGCGTCTATACGTTTGGTGTAGGCTACATTCGCAAAAATATTAGTAAAATTGAACATATTGAAGCTAAAGAAATTTAAGGAAAGGTTATGATTAAGTGCACTTTCCAAATCTCTATTCCCATTATAAAGCGAGTTATAATTATTCAATACATACCCTTGAGCAAAATTACTGACATCAGTAAAAGAGCGTGTCACCCTATAATTAAACCGTATGTTTTCTGATTTTTTAAGTTGTGCGTTTATATACATGTCCGGCAACAGTGACGTAAGGTTATCCTCTACCACACTACCCAATTGCTCATTCTTAACATTATACTGATGGAGAGTAACCCCAGGATTAAATGTAAAAATTCCCGCTATTACTTTATAATGAAACCCCAAATAAAGATCGGAGACATTGAAATTCACATCATTTTCAAAATCACTTCCCATCATATCCAAGGTGGTTTCATTATCTAAAACCTGAAAGATATCCGAGTTGAAATTCTGATGACTTTGCGTTGTACCCAACGTAAAATTTATATTGCTTTTAGAACCCAGCACCCTATAATAATCAACCTTAGCATCTACTTTATTGGTAACTATATTTTTAGATTGATTTAAATTATACAAGCTCTGATTTTCATCTACCGGAAAAATATCCACAAAGGCAAACTCATTACGAATTGCTTCATAAAAAGGGTCTTCATCCTGATATAAGTGTTGCGCCTCTACAGCAAAAATGTTCTTTTCATCTAAGGTGTAGTATATATTAAGATTTTGATTTACCGATAAAGGTTTTTGTTCTTTTACCTCAGAAATTTCATCCGTAATATCGGATATTGAAAGTACATCCACTCCCTCATTATCATCGGATTGTTTTAAAAGTCCGTCATAGTCCAACTGAAAATTGGCATTGGGCTTATATCTGGCACTCAATTTTGCCAATCCAAGATGAACCGTCTGATCGGTATTGGTTGTAGCATTCTCCACATCATTACTAGCTATATAAGCAGTATTTCGCTCAGATTTCATAAGCGTTCCGGTATAGGAATAAATACCAAATCCACTTAAGTCAAGTCCATCCGTTGGCGCATAGCTAAAATTTACCGCAGCAAACTTGGTGTCTATATCGTTAGCCCTATTATTTTGAGTAGTAGAAAGGCCTAAACCATCTGCTCCCGTAGCAATGGAACTGCCTCCTCTAGAATTTATATTTCTAAAACCTCCCGTGAAATTCCTATAATCATTACGGGTAAACGGCACCTCGCCAATGTTATTTAAATCCGTAATAATATTGATGCTGTATTTAGGACTGTAATAAAACAATTTTGGGTGGGCCAAATACCTATCATCAGGACCATACCCTGCCGTTATCTCCCCAAACCAAAAGTTCTTTTTCCCTTCTTTTAACCTTATGTTCAAAGCCACATTATCATCGTCATTTGTAAGGCCTTTCATTTGTGAGACCTCATTAAAATTCCGTAACACTTCAACTTTACTCAACGCATTCGCAGGGATATTTTCAACGGCCAATTTAGAATCACCATCAAAAAAATCTTTACCCTCAACCATAACTTTACTCACGGTTTTTCCTTCTACCTCAATCTGCCCATCATCATTTACCTCAATACCCGGTAGGTTTTCAAGCACATCTTTCAACTTTTTCTCCGTACCGGAAACAAAGGAGTCCGTGTCATATACAATAGTATCGCCCTTTACAGACACCGGCATTTCATAGGTTACCTCTACCTCATCTAACTGCGCCGCCTGCTCTTGCATTACAATATCCTTAACCGCATCAACATCTGTAGCAGTAAACGTGAAAGATTCAGTCTTAAACCCTAAGTAACTTACCTTTACCGTATACTGAAATCCAGATTTAAGCTTCAATTTATATAGGCCTGCGTGGTTCGTAATTCCATAGGACTCCAAACCTTTAGTTTCGGTATTAATGGCTATAACATTGGCCATATCCACACCTACACCCAGACTGTCCTTAACCGTACCTGTTAGCGAAATTTCTTGGGCCCAGCCCATTGCAACCACCAAGAAGAAGGTGATAAGAAATAATAGATTCTTCATTATTATTTTTGTAAGATGTGAAAAGTAACTTGTTTATGGAAAGAACTATTACTGGGGACGTCCGCCTCCCCGACCTCCTCGGTTTCTGAAATTTTCACGCATCTCTTTCATTTTTTCTTGCGAGATTTTATCATATTCCGCTTGGGTCACTTTTTTACCCTTGCTAGGTGCCTTGATCTCTATTTTTTCATTTGGGTTCAAAGTAATTTCAGAACATACTATTGTAGTAATATCATCACTAACAGCAAGTATTAATCCTGGAAGCCCCCAATATGTAGACGGACCTTGATTTACGGGTATTTCTGGTGTATACCATGCTACAACCTCTACTTCTTTTATTGTGAATTCCTCTTCTTTTTTCTCCTCTTCATTATCTCTATTAGGTCTACGGAAAATAGCCCTCATATTCGTTCTTTTTATTGTCTTGGTAGCTGTTGCTTTAAACGCCGTATAATTGCCTATTTGCTTGGTATCGCTCTCTAGTTTCCAGTCTAGTTTTTCCAACTCATCATCAACAAGAAAAATTTTACCCAAAAGCTCATTCTTTACTAAATACCTCTGGTCTTTTATATTCTTGTACAAATCTCCATCTGTACCTGACATTCCTCCAAACCTTGGACCACGCCCGCCCTGTCTACCTCCGGGCTGCTCTAACTGCTCTTCTTCTTCGTAAATGGATTCTGTTTGGTTAAAATTAAGTTCAAAGGTTTTTTCATTGGCCTTCTTTATACGCTCCATTATCTCTTTTTTACGATCTTCCGGCATTTGTCTATTGCCAAAATCCATATCTACTTGCGTCTTACTAAAGTAAACTGCCTTTCCTTGAAAATCTTGAGCTTGTAAGCTTCCGTAGAACAAAACAAAGACCAATACTATATACCATCTATTTTCCATAATGCTAGTTAGTTAATATGATTTTAAGACTGTTTAAATATCATTTGGTTTAATCCAACTAGTAAAAGAAATTTTTAAAACACCTTACATTTTTTATATTGTGAATAAAATATGTTTTTACTTCCTAGAGTTATCTTGTATCTTGTACCTTCTAATTCCACTAGGAACAACAACACAACCATTAATTAATAAAGCTCTATGCACATAGCAGTTGCCGGAAACATCGGTGCAGGAAAAACAACCTTAACAAGGTTACTAGCAAAACATTACAACTGGGAAGCCAATTTTGAAGATGTAGTAGACAACCCGTATTTAGATGATTTCTACAATCAAATGGAACGCTGGAGTTTTAACCTTCAGATATACTTTTTGAACCATAGGTTTCGTCAAATCCTTCAAATTAGGGAAAGCGGCAAGGATATTATACAGGATCGTACCATTTACGAAGATGCCTATATTTTTGCGCCCAATTTACATGCCATGGGCCTATTGACCAATAGAGATTTTGAAAATTACAAGAGCCTTTTTGAGTTGATGGAGAGTTTGGTACAACCACCCGATCTACTTATTTATTTACGTAGTTCCATTCCTAATTTGGTAAAGCAAATTCATAAAAGGGGACGGGAATATGAAAATAGTATTTCCATTGACTACCTAAGCCGACTTAATGAACGTTATGAAGCTTGGATTCATGGGTATACGAAAGGAAACCTTTTAATAATTGATGTAGACGACTTAGATTTTGTTGATGAACCTGAAGATTTAGGTACAATCATTAATAAAATTGACGCTGAAATTAATGGCTTATTCTAAATAACCTTTAAACTACAAACCCATTTTTACGTGCATGAACAATAGCCTGCTCACTACTTTCCACGAGTAGCACAGGTGTAGTTTTGTAGGTTTCAAACAATCCGCTTACGCGTTCCATTTTTCTTTTGTGAGCCACACTCCTCAAATAAATGGCACTTATTTGATTAGGATAGAGTTCTGCAATTTCCTTATAGATATCCGCATCATACTCACCACTATCCCCAATTAAGATAAATTTTAAACTTGGATAGGTTTTTAGGATGTTCAAAATCTCCTTTTGTTTTTGAGGTTTTTCACCCTGCTTCTTTCTCAGTCCCAAACGCGGAAAGTTTCGAAGTAGAATAGGTCCTTTTGGAAAATTATTTTTCTGTAGAAAATACTCTAAATACCGATACAGGTTCCATGGGCTGTGACTCACATAAAAAATAGGATTAGCTTCTTGCCCAGAACCACCTCTATGCAATAAAGAATAAAACTCCGCAGCGCCTTCAAGCGGAGTACGCTTACTTGCCCTTTTAAAAAGAGTGTTAAATACTACACGCCACTTTAATGACGAAACAACACCCGTATGCAAAATTGTATCGTCTATATCACTAATTACCCCGAACCGGGCCTTCTCTGACGGAATTAAAAGCTCACCTGGAAAACGGTTCTGATGTAAAACCTCCCGTCTTAAATCACTATTGGCATATGCCATTTCATAGCTCAACCAACCTTCTTCATTGGTCAATTGTCTCAGGTTTTCCAATGGTTCATCAAAAATATAATACCCCCTACCATCCGTTTTTCCAGTAAACGACTTACTGTTACCTAGCTTTAGCCTAACCGGAGTATTTCTAATTTCGTCAGTCTCAAATCGCTTATAACTGTTCCAAATTAAATTTATGAAACCCTTTCTAGACAAATCTATTTCCTCGTCTTCTAAAGCTCTTCCCCGTGCATAAAAATGCGAATCAGTACCATAGCTCTGAAAAGCAATAATCTGTAACTTATCTTTCTTCCCGAATAAACCCATAGTAACACCAAATATACTTAAATATAGTACTTAGACCCACCCATAAACACTTCAAAAGTACGGTTTACGCATTCAAAGGTAAGCTTCACTCATTGCTTGTTTTTATTCATTCGGATAGCATGTAGGTTTATATATGTTTAACCATGCCGTTCCATTGGAAAGGCGCAAAATCCATATTCTATGAAACCCAAGAAAAATCCGCAAAAAGATTTAAACCGCAACCGTCCCATTTATTTTCTATTTGGACTACTTTTTGTTTTAATGCTTACTCTTGCCGCATTTGAATGGAAAACTTACGACCATCATTATGATTATGATGTTTCTATGAATCTAGAGGACGAACTCACTGAAGAACTTCCAATTTTGGTAGAATTCAAAACACCACCTCCTCCAAAACAGATTCAGGCACCACCTATAATTGAAGTCATTGATAATGAGGACGAGGAAATAGAAGATGTGTTTGAATCTACAGAAACCAATCAAGATGAAGAAATACTGGACGTATCAGACATAGAGGTTTTAGAAACGGATGAGCCCGAAGAAATGTCGTTCATGGTTATTGAAGATGTACCCGTTTTTCCTGGATGTGAAAAGGAAAAGGAAAAACGCCTTTGTTTTCAGAGAATGATGAACAAACACATTGCCAAAAACTTCAGGTATCCTGAAGCTGCTCAAGAAATGGGCATTCAAGGCAGAGTGAATATCATGTTCGTTATTCAAAAAGACGGTAGTATTGGCAATGTACAATTACGAGGACCTGATAAGAGTCTTGAAAAAGAAGCCAAGAGAATTATTGATAAACTTCCGCAAATGAAACCTGGAAAACAAAGAGGCACGCCAGTACGGGTACCTTTTAGTATTCCTATCACATTTAAACTTCATTAAATACCATAAAAAAAGGGACTGCAAAACAGTCCCTTTTTTAATAAAATTGAATTAGCTATTTTTTAATATCTATCGTTTTTATGGTGATTTCGGTTTCTTTACCTTTATTCAGTTCCACATCTTTTTCAAAAGCCATCAGTTGGTTCTTAACATCAGATTCGGTTCCTTTAAAAACTTTCTCTTGAGCGAATTTCTCTCCATTTACAACTGTAGTATAGGCAATTGTTGCCTCGGCCATATCCGCATCAAAGGCATTCATTTCAACTTTAATTTCGTTGTTACCTTCAATTTCAGCCAGACCCGTTGTATTCATTGCGATACTAGGTGCAATTACCAAAGCCACAACAGACATTAATTTTAAAAGAATATTCAAAGAAGGACCCGAAGTATCTTTAAAAGGATCACCAACAGTATCGCCCACAACTGCTGCTTTATGTGCATCGGTACCCTTGCGGCCATCGGATTCTATCATTTTTTTAGCGTTATCCCACGCACCACCGGCATTAGATTGGAAGATTGCCATTAACACACCACAGGTAGTTACACCAGCCAAAAGACCACCTAACATCTCTGCACCACCAATAAAACCAACTGCCACAGGTACAGCAATAGCCAATAAACCAGGTAACACCATTTCTTTAATAGATGCTTTTGTAGAAATATCCACACATTTGTCATATTCTGCATATCCATCAGCTGCATCAAAAATGGCTCGCTGCTCAGGCGTTGCCTTAGACATATCTGTATCTACTTCTCGCATAACCTGCAAAGCTGCTTTTAACTGTGGTATATCTCTAAATTGACGCCTAACTTCTTCTATCATTGCCATAGCCGCACGACCAACTGCATTCATTGATAAGGCCGAAAAAACAAATGGAAGCATCCCTCCTACCAAGAGACCTGCCATGATTTTAGGCTGAGACACATCAATAGAAGTTACATTAGCCACTTTCATAAAAGCCGAAAACAAAGCCAAAGCCGTCAGCGCCGCAGAAGCAATAGCAAAACCTTTACCAATTGCCGCTGTAGTATTACCAACCGCATCTAATTTATCCGTACGTTCTCTAACCTCAGAAGGCAATTCTGCCATCTCCGCAATACCACCGGCATTATCCGAAATGGGTCCATAAGCATCTACTGCTAATTGAATACCCGTATTGGCCAACATACCTACAGCGGCAATCGCAATACCATATAACCCCGCAAAATGATGTGACACCAAAATTGCTGCAGCAATCAATATTATAGGAATCATGGTAGACATCATACCTACGCCCAAACCAGCAATAATATTTGTTGCCGCACCTGTTTCCGATTGTTTTACAATAGAGTTGACCGGTTTTGTACCAGTACCTGTGTAATATTCAGTAATCTTACCTACACCTAAACCAGCTACTAAACCGGCAATCGTAGCAATGAAAATACCCATAGCACCCATTGGCAGACCTTCTACACTCTCAGGAATCAAAGCATTAATTATAAAATAAGAAGCGATAACCATAAGTCCGGCCGAACCGAACTCTCCAATATTCAATGCAGTTTGAGGATTTCCACCATCTTTTACTTTGACAAAGAAAGTCCCGATAATTGACATGATGATTCCTACTGCCGCAAGAACCAGTGGTAAGTATACGGCACCCATTCCTCCAAAATCCGGAGTAATAATAAAAGCCCCTAAAACCATGGTTCCGATAATTGAACCTACATATGATTCGAACAAATCAGCTCCCATACCGGCAACATCCCCCACATTATCACCAACATTATCTGCAATAGTAGCAGGGTTTAAAGGGTGATCTTCTGGAATACCTGCCTCAACCTTACCTACCAAATCCGCACCAACATCTGCTGCTTTCGTATAAATACCACCTCCTACACGGGCAAAAAGAGCTATAGAAGAAGCTCCTAAAGAAAACCCTGAGAGTACATTCAATACCAATCCTAAATTATCCGCGCCGGGCCACATGCCTTGGTATAACATAAAAAGACCACTTAGCCCCAAAACACCCAAACCAACAACACCAAGTCCCATCACAGCTCCTCCGGCAAAAGCAACCTCAAGTGCTTTACCCAAAGATGTACGCGCAGCCTGTGTTGTTCTTACATTGGCCTTAGTTGCTACTTTCATGCCAATAAAACCGGCCAGCGCAGAACATATGGCTCCCACGATAAAGGATAGGGCAACCATTCCGTTAGAGCCTACCTCGTTGCTTCCTTTAAAGTAAAGGAGCACTGCAACGGCCAACACAAAAATTGCAAGGATTTTGTACTCGGCTTTCAAGAAAGACATTGCTCCATCTGCAATGTTCTTTGCTATCCGTGCCATTTTGGCGTCACCTTCGTCTTGTTTGCTCACCCATACATTTTTGACGAAAACGAACACTAGCGCCAATATTCCAAATACTGGCAAAAATTTCACTATTAATTCCATTCGAGTTGATATTTAAGATTTCTAATGCCAACTAAAGTAATGAAATTGATCCTATAAAAAAAAGCCTTTTTTATTGCTAAAAAAGGCTTTTAATAAGGTGATAATTATTTATATCGTAAAAGTGCGTTTCTTTTTAAAATCACTTTCATCGTATCGTTGAACACATTCGTGATAGATTTTAACCGCTTCTTCGGCATCACCCCATCCACCAGTATCAACTTTTTTCTTTTCCAAATCCTTGTATACCTTAAAGAAATGTTCAATCTCTTTTAAACGGTGTGGATTCAAATCACTAATATCATGGTTGTTGCTCCATATAGGATCAGAAACAGGCACACAGATAATTTTTTCATCCGGCCCTTTTTCATCGGTCATATGAAAAACACCAATTGGTCTTACTTCCATAACCACCATAGGATAAGTAGGTTCCGCACCCATTACCAAAACATCTAATGGATCTTTATCCAATGCTAATGTTTCAGGAATGAAACCGTAATCCCCAGGATACATCATAGATGAAAAAAGCATACGGTCAAAACGTATTTTATGTAATGTAAAGTCGTATTCGTATTTATTTCTACTTCCTTTTGGAATCTCTATTAAAACATCAAAAGTTATGTCAGCTTTTTTTCCCATTTTTTAGGTTTATTTTACAGCTGCGAAGGTACAAAAATGCACACGTGCCAAACCCCAAATTTTGAAAAAACATCAGGCTTTTCTGTAATTATTAGAATTCTCAAATTATTAAGACCTTCATTGCGGAAATAAGAATTTACAGATAATAAATTCTAAATAACTCTAAACGAATGAACTAAGAAAAAACCTTATACTCAAAAGATTACACTAGAAGTCAAAACCAAATGTTCCGGTAATGCTAAAAGGACGTGCATCAGGAGCATCTAAATAATTACCTCTAAAATTAAAATCTATTCTAAGAATCTTAAAGATATTACCTATACCAAATGAATATTCGTAGTAAATTTTATCCGAGGGTGCTTGCAACGGTGTATTTATGGTTGCCGGCGCACTTAATGCAATATTCTCATCTGACAAATCTCCCCAAACCCCTCTTAATCCAATAATTTCACGCAAATTTAGCTTTCGCAATAATGGCACCCTAGAAAAAAGGCGACCATTGAAATTATGCTGAAGGTGCAACGCCACATAAGTATCAGTAACAAACTCATAAAAATCAAGGTTAGGAAAAGTACCGTAATTAGAAAAGAAGGTCTGGTTACCTGGCACAACATTTAACAAACCTAGGGGTACGTCATTAAAAGTTTTTCCCATTTCCAAAGTAGAGAACAACCTACCAAAGCCCCCAATTTGCCATGGCTGGCTATATGAAAACTGTAATTTGCTGTAGCTAAAATCACTGTCAAAAACCATATCTACACCTTTGGTATAACTTAACAACAATGTACTATAGTCATCATTCATGCCTTTGCGCTCTACCCCGTAACCAATGGTTCTTTTTCCAGGTGTATAAATCAATAAGGCATTAAAATCAAACTGACGAATTTCTGAAGAAACACCAGTAGGCGATTCCGGATCAATATAATCTAGACTAAAATCATCTGGCAACGCAGAACTCAAAGTCCTAAAGGCTCCACCCACACCAAATCTTAGATTAGTTACCGGTTCTATTTCTATATTAAACGTACTTAGGTTTATATTAGTAAGCCTGTTGTTAGCTCCTACCGTTACCAATGACGATGAAGCAATACTTCTACCCAGCACATCATTTGTAGCCGTAAGGCTTACCCCTAGCTGTTCTATATCTCGCCGATTACCTCCAGAAACTATCAGTCGGTTTTTTCTATCTAACAATAATTTACCAGACACACCATGTTTTAGTTTATGATCTTCAAAACCATAAGCGGCATACCCTTCTACTCGCCATAAATCATTCTCTCCAAAATAAGAACGCGCACCTAAACGTACACGTGGTCCTTCCGCTTGATTGTAACCAAAAACATCATATACAGAACCGATATCCATATTCCACTTATCGATTTCCACATAACCACTTCCCAAGATACTGACTAAATTGTAGTACGACTTAAATTTAGGAACCGTCTTTAAAGTATCCAACAACTGATAGATTCCTTTTTCATCTTTATTCAAGGATTCAAGCCTGTTGCTTTCCCAAAAAGAACTATCCCTGTTCTGTATTATAGGGTCATATGGATTGCTCTCAACTTTATAAAATTCTTTAGGTTTCTTTTTATCAAACTCGTAGTTATCAAAAACAGTAGTACGCTTACCGTACATACCTCTAGATTCTTCTTTTTTCTGAAAGCTGAAATCGCTCATCATGTAATCCCTCTTTAGAAGAAATACCGAGTCATTAACAACTTCAAAATCCTGTTCAATATAAATTTCCTTTACCCAGTTGATGTTGGCACTTTTGGTAACCTCAAGATTAATGTTCTTAACCGCATACGTAGTATCGTTCACCCAGAAATCTCCTTTAAACGTAAGTTCGTTCTTTCGCCTAGGATAATAAACAATATTGTAACACCACTTATCTTCTATGAATGCACTGTCTCGCAACGCATAATTATAGACATCCACACCAGTTCGTGATAACGGACTTGTAAAACTTTTATCGAAAAATTTTAAGTAATTATCATATATATCATATTCTTGATAAAGATCTGCAATGAAAGCTATGATAGACTGATTGTTATCAAAACCCGAGTTTTTATTTCCTAAAATATCTTCTTTTTCTTCATCAAGACGATTATCTCCATAGACTTTAGAAAAGGTTTCGTTCAAAAATATAGGTAGATAAGTTTTACCCGTAATACGGGAAGTATCTAAATCTTTAAAGACAAATTCCAGGCCTTTAAAGATTTTCTTTTTCATTAAGGCACTATCAATAGTATTCAAGTCAAATTCTACCTTTTCATACTTCTCAAAGGCATATTGATTAAACTTTCGCAGACCGTTCTCTCGCTTCTTCGCCCATATTTTTCTCAATATATCTATGGCGGGGTTATTCTTTTTAGGTTGTTTCCCTCCAACAAGTACAACTTCATCTAACTGCTGAGAAGACTCTTTCATGACCACATTCATCTTATAGGTCACTTTAGAGGTCAGCGAAAACTCTACATTCTCATAACCAATAAAGGATATTACAAGAGTATCATAATTTTCATCAGATTCCATATAAAAATTACCGTTGTCATCTGTAATCGTACCCTCATACGAACCTTTGAATATAATATTGGCGAAAGCTACCGGCTGGTTATCTTCGTCTACAACTATACCTCCAACTTTTGTTTGCGCACCGGCAACAAAAGAAAAAAGCAGCAACATAAATAATAGAAGGTTTTTCATTGAAGAAATTTTCTCTGTACTATATAAACAAATAATGTACCAGAAGAGATTATATTGTAAATCTAGGTTTGTTTTTATTCAAAAAATTAATGTGCTGTCAAATTTCTTCTACAAAAGCCTAAATCCATACTAAAAGACACTAAACCTAACTGTTAAAAAAAAATGCTTCGCCAACACTAAGTCGGCGAAGCAAAAGTACCTTTACAAATTTATTCTATCTATTTGTATAACACTTTCTTAACAGCGTTAACCACATCTGTATGATTTGGCAACCATTCTGCTAGCAATACAGGAGAATATGGCGCAGGTGTATCTGCAGTATTTATCTTCTCTATGGGTGCATCTAAATAATCAAATGCGTGAGACTGTATATGAAAAGTTAATTCAGTGGCTACATTACCAAAAGGCCAAGCCTCTTCTAAAATAACCAAACGATTTGTTTTCTTAACCGACTTTAAAACAGCTTCGTAATCCAATGGCTTAACGGTACGCAAGTCAATGATTTCACAGCTTATTCCTTCTTTTTGAAGTTCATCTGCCGCTTTATCGGCCTCTTTTATTATTTTTCCAAAAGACACGATAGTTACATCACTACCTTCTCTTCTGATATCGGCAACGCCCAATGGAATTGTATAGTCTCCTTCAGGAACCTCACCTTTATCACCATACATCTGCTCAGACTCCATAAAAATAACCGGGTCATTATCACGAATAGCTGCTTTCAACAATCCTTTTGCATCTGCAGGATTAGAAGGGATAACTACTTTTAGCCCCGGACAGTTGGCGTACCAACTTTCAAAAGCTTGTGAATGCGTAGCACCCAATTGACCCGCAGAACCAGTAGGCCCTCTAAAAACTATGGGGCAAGGAAATTGTCCGCCGGACATTTGACGGATCTTAGCTGCATTATTGATGATCTGGTCGATACCCACCAAAGCAAAGTTGAAAGTCATGAACTCTATTATAGGACGGCAACCGGTCATGGTAGAACCCACGCCTATACCTGCAAAACCCAATTCGGCAATAGGGGTGTCAATAACACGTTTGGCACCAAACTCGTCCAACATTCCTTTAGAGGCTTTGTAAGCACCGTTGTACTCGGCCACTTCTTCACCCATCAGGTAAATTGACTCGTCTTTTCTCATTTCTTCCGACATCGCCTCGACAATGGCTTCCCTAAATTGTAATGTCTTCATATTATATGGAGTATCTTTTTTTAATGAACGTTAAAAACGCAAGCAAAAATAGGAAAATATATATCAAATAAAGGGCTCTAAGAATCAAAAAAAGTTATAAAAAATACTATGCATGCATAGTATTTTCGAAAAAGTTTACATATCTTCGTGTAGATTATAAACAGCTTTATAGACATGAAAATATTAGTTTGCATAAGTAACGTTCCTGACACGACCTCCAAAATTAACTTTACGGATGGTGATACAAAATTTGATACTAATGGTGTACAGTTCGTAATCAACCCCAATGATGAGTTTGGTCTAACACGTGCCATGTGGTTTAAGGAAAAACAAGGTGCTACAGTACATATTGCCACAGTTGGAGAAGCCAGTGTAGAACCAACAATGCGTAAAGCCCTTGCCATAGGTGCTGACGAAGCCATAAGAGTTAATGCCGCTCCTACTGACGGTTTTTTCGTTGCAGAACAATTGGCTAACATAATTAAGGACGGAACCTACGACCTTGTTATAGCCGGAAGGGAAAGTATTGATTATAACGGAGGAATGGTACCAGGAATTTTAGCCACTCTTTTAGGAATGAACTTCGTAAATAGCTGTATTAGCCTAGAAATAGAAGGTTCAACAGCTACTGCGATTAGAGAAATTGATGGTGGCAAAGAAACAGTACAAACGTCATTGCCCCTAGTTATTGGAGGACAAAAAGGACTTGTACAGGAAAGCGATTTAAAAATACCCAACATGCGTGGTATTATGATGGCACGAAAAAAGACACTTAACGTAGTAGAACCAATTGATGCTACTGTTGCAACAAAGGATGTCAAATTTGATAAACCCGTAGCTAAAGGAGCTGTTAAATTGGTCAATTCTGCGGATGAGCTAGTAGACTTACTTCACAATGAAGCTAAAGTAATTTAATTGTTACATAGGTTTTTAATCTCTATAGATTGGTCTTATTGACCAAAAACTTAGAAATCAACTTAAGTAGCTAAGGTTATCTCAACAAAATAAAACAATACACAATGTCAGTATTAGTATATACAGAATCCGAAAACGGAAAATTCAAAAAAAGTGCCTTTGAAGTGGCATCATACGCCAAGGCAGTGGCGGATCAACTAGGTTCATCGGTTACGGCAATTTCTTTTAATACCGAAAGTAACGATCAATTAGGAACTTATGGAGTTTCCAAAGTATTAAATGTAGCTGATGATAAATTAACCACATTCAATGCCCTAGCTTATGCCAACAGTATAGTACAAGCCGCACAAAGCGAAAACACACAAGTAATCATAGTAAGCTCTAGCACAAACAGTAAATTTTTAGCCCCCATTGTCGCAGCTAAATTAAAAGCAGGTTACGTGCCCAATGTTGTTGCCGCACCAGAGGGGACTTCTCCATTTAGCGTAAAGCGTACTGCTTTTAGTAATAAAGGCTTTGCTCATACAGAAATTACTACGGAAACCAAGGTAATTGGTGTTTCCAATAATTCTTTTGGCGTAAAGGAAAATCAAACCACTGCGGCCATAGAGACTTTTAATTCCAATGTAAATGATGCTGATTTTTCTGTTAAATCTATTGAAATAGATAAGGTTGCAGGTCAAGTCAGTATTGCAGATGCAGATATTGTAGTTTCTGGAGGAAGAGGCCTTAAAGGACCAGAGAACTGGGGAATGATAGAGGAACTAGCCGAAGTTCTTGGCGCAGCTACGGCTTGCTCTAAACCAGTTTCTGATATGGGATGGAGGCCACATGGCGAGCATGTTGGACAAACTGGAAAACCTGTTGCATCCAATCTTTATATCGCTATTGGTATTTCAGGTGCCATTCAACATTTAGCAGGAGTAAGCGCTTCTAAAACCAAAGTTGTTATCAACTCTGACCCTGAAGCACCATTTTTTAAAGCTGCAGACTACGGAATTGTAGGCGATGCCTTTGAAGTAGTACCAAAACTCATAGAAAAATTAAAGGAATTTAAAGCTCAGAACGCTTAATTTTTGTTAATTTGCGCTCATTAAAGGGCTGTTTAAATGCACGGTACGCCCGTATTTAAACAGTCTTTTGTATTTTAATGAATCTATGAGCTTAGTAAGGTTAAAAATAAAAGGTATTTCATATAGCCAGACACAGAATGGGGCTTACGCTCTTATTTTAAATGAAGTGGAAGGCGATCGCAAACTACCCATTGTCATTGGTGCTTTTGAAGCGCAGTCTATTGCGATTGCTCTTGAGAAAGAAATAAAACCACCCAGACCTTTGACTCACGATTTATTCAAAAATTTTTCAGACCGCTTTGATATTGTCATAAAACAGGTCATTATACACAAGTTGGTAGATGGTGTTTTCTATTCCAGTATTATTTGTGAGCGTGATAAAATTGAAGAGATTATAGATGCAAGAACCAGTGATGCTATTGCTTTAGCCCTTCGTTTTAACGCTCCTATTTTTACGTATAAGACCATTTTGGACAAAGCTGGAATCTTCTTGAAATTCTCTTCAAAAGACAAGGAAAAAGAAGAAACGGACGATAGTATTGTGGTTGATGAAATCTTACAAGAAGGTGAAACCGTAGAAATTGAATCTGGCGCAACCGATGGTTACACAGAACTTTCTATTGATGAGCTTCATAAAGAACTTGACCAAGCTGTAGCTAATGAAGATTACGAGAAAGCGGCCAAGTTACGAGATGAAATCTCCAAAAGAAACTGATAAACAAGCAAGTAACTTATGAAAATCAACCCTTGGATTGTTCTGCTTGCCCTATTTATTTTTTTTCCGTCCATAGCACAAGAAACTACAACTATACCTGCAGTAGAAACCGCTGTGATTAACGATATTGTTTCTCAAAATACAAACCAGATTCAACCTAACGCAGGTTTTTCTTTGAACAGTTTGGGTCGTGGTGTATTAGGTATGGCGGCCCTTATATTTATTTCGTTCTTATTCAGCTCCAATAGAAGAGCAATTAATTGGAAAACCGTTGGTATTGGCCTTGCATTACAACTATTCATTGCTATTGGCGTACTAAAAGTTCCATTTATTCAACAAATATTTGAATCCATTGGTGAAGTTTTCATTAGTATATTGGGTTTTACACGGGCCGGTAGTAAATTCCTTTTTGATGGATTGGTGGTAGATACGAATACATTCGGTTACATTTTTGCCTTTCAGGTATTACCTACAATTATTTTCTTTTCTGCGCTTACGTCTTTATTATTCTATTTAGGTGTCATCCAAAAAGTTGTAAGAGCCCTAGCTTGGTTACTCTCCAAAACTTTAGGTATTTCCGGAGCAGAGAGTTTATCAGTTGCCGGAAACATATTTTTAGGTCAGACCGAAGCGCCCTTATTAATTAAAGCCTATTTAGAAAAGATGACCAAATCTGAAATTCTTTTGGTCATGATAGGTGGTATGGCCACGGTAGCCGGCGCTGTCCTAGCTGCATACATTGGCTTTTTAGGAGGCGAAGATAAAGTACTACAACTTGTTTTTGCCAAACACCTTTTGGCAGCTTCAGTAATGGCAGCACCAGGTGCTATTGTAATTTCAAAAATTCTATACCCTCAGACCGAAACTGTAAACACAGAGGTTGCCGTGTCTTCTGAAAAAATAGGGGCCAATATCCTAGATGCAATCGCCAACGGTACCACAGAAGGCTTAAAATTAGCTGTAAATGTAGGTGCCATGCTTCTAGTTTTCGTAGCTATGATAGCTATGTTAAACGGTATCTTGGATTGGATTGGAGATATGTCATCTCTCAACCAATGGATAGCTGATAATACGTCATATGACAAGTTCTCTTTAGAAGCAGTTTTAGGCACTATTTTTGCTCCGTTAATGTGGCTAATCGGTGTTGCAAATGAAGATATAATGCTTATGGGCCAGCTTCTTGGCATTAAGCTCGTTGCCAGTGAATTTGTTGGCTACATTCAATTGGCCGAACTAAAGGATATAGCCAAAGGCGCTAGTTTTTCATATAACAAGTCTGTGATAATGGCCACATATATGCTCTGTGGTTTTGCAAACTTTGCATCCATAGGCATACAAATCGGTGGCATTGGTTCTTTAGCGCCAAGCCAACGTAAGACCCTTTCAGAATTTGGTCTTAAAGCAGTTTTGGGTGGCTCAATCGCTTCCTTATTATCCGCTACTATTGCAGGGATGATTTTGGGGTAACTTCAGATCTTCCCTTCAACAAAAAAATTGGTTAATAAATCTCTAATAACTCCGTTAAGCAGCTTTTGAGCTTTTACCTATTACCTTTTATCTTTACCTTACTATGAAGCAATACCACGATTTACTTAAGCACGTACTAGAAAACGGCAACCAAAAAGGAGACCGTACAGGAACAGGAACATTAAGTGTTTTTGGACACCAAATGCGTTTTGATCTAAGCGAAGGATTCCCAATGGTGACAACCAAAAAGTTACACCTGAAGTCTATTGTTTATGAGTTACTTTGGTTCTTGAAAGGTGATACAAACATCAAATACTTGCAAGAAAATGGTGTGCGTATTTGGAACGACTGGGCAGACGAGAATGGAGACTTGGGTCCTGTTTACGGCCACCAATGGCGTAACTGGAACAACGATGAAATTGACCAGATCAAAGATGTTATTGAATCATTAAAAAACAATCCTAACAGTAGACGTATGCTAGTTTCCGCCTGGAATCCTAGTGTTCTTCCAGATACATCAAAATCATTCTCTGAAAACGTGGCAAATGGTAAAGCAGCGCTTCCACCATGTCACGCATTTTTTCAGTTTTACGTGTCCGATAGCAAGCTTTCATGTCAGCTTTACCAACGTAGTGCAGATATTTTCCTAGGGGTACCCTTTAATATTGCTTCTTACGCTCTATTCACTATGATGATGGCACAAGTATGTGGTTACGAAGCCGGTGAATTTATTCACACTTTTGGTGACGCCCATATCTACAACAACCACATGGAGCAAGTAGAATTGCAATTGAGTCGCGAACCACGACCATTACCAAAAATGGTTATCAACCCTGAAATTAAGGATATTTTCAATTTTAATTTTGAAGATTTTACCATAGAAAATTACGATCCGCATCCACATATTAAGGGAGCTGTGGCTATTTAGAGTTCACTAAAATTACTATTGAGTCCATTTCATGCTTTCTATAATCCTTATATTTATAGGATAATAGAATTGCTATGACGTTGACCGATTCCCCTTTAGATTTTTTTCTAGAGACCCGAGAACATACCGAGAACATTTGCAGGCCTTTAGAAATTGAAGATTATGTAGTACAGCCAATTGTTGATGTATCACCTCCAAAATGGCACTTAGGTCATACTACCTGGTTTTTTGAAGAATTCATTCTAAAACCACATGCTAGTGGTTATAAAGTTTTTGATGAAGACTTTTCTTTTGTTTTTAATAGTTACTATGAGACTGTTGGAAAAAGAGTTATTCGGTCCGATCGTGGTAATTTATCCCGGCCTTCAGTAGACAGCGTATATACATACCGCGCATATGTAACTGGGGCCATGAAAAGTCTTTTCACGACCACTCAAAACCAAGAGTTATATAATTTATTGGAAATAGGTATTCATCATGAAAAACAGCATCAAGAACTCCTATTAACGGATATTAAATTTATATTAGGCAACAATCCGTTGCTCCCTTCCTATTCCGATAATTTTAAAGAACATCCTCCAGAAAATACTGCTCAAGAATGGATTTCTATGGAGGAAGGCATCTATGAAATAGGTCATAACACAGATGCTTTCTGTTATGACAATGAGTTAGGACGACACAAGGTTTATTTACATCCGTTTAAAATATCAAGTAATCTAATCACCAACTTAGAGTACATTGAATTTATTGAGGCTGGAGGTTATCAAAAATTTGACCTATGGCACGCCCAAGGTTGGGATTGGGTGAATCAAAACCAGATATCTGCCCCCTTATACTGGCATTTAATTGATGGCGTTTGGTATAATTACACTCTAAATGGACTTAAAAAAATTACACCTAATACTCCCGTAACGCATATTTCATATTTTGAGGCATTTGCATTTGCTCAATGGAAAGGATGTCGCTTACCTACAGAATTTGAGTGGGAAGCATCTCAGTCCTTTTTCCCCTGGGGCAAACGTTGGGAATGGACAGAAAGTGCATACCTACCTTACCCTAACTACACAAAAGCAGATGGTGCACTGGGCGAATACAACGGTAAGTTTATGGTGAACCAAAAAGTACTTCGCGGAGGTTCTGTTGCCACACCAATACGCCATACCAGACCTACCTATCGCAACTTTTTTCAGACCGATCTAAGATGGCAATATACTGGTTTTCGAATAGTTAAATAAATTTTCACTACTTCCAAGTATAGTTTCTAAAAAATTCTCGACTTAAACATCATGCAAAAACCAACTGAAGTGCTTTTTGAAACCCAATTTGAAGAAGACGTTTATACTGGTCTTACGGATTTTCCAAAACATTTATCATCCAAATACTTTTATGATGAAAAGGGTGATAAGCTGTTTCAGGATATAATGAATATGCCTGAATATTATCTTACACGCAAAGAATATGACATTCTAGAAAGTCATACTGCAGAGATAGCCAATTTATTTGCTTCAGCCAACCCAAAGTTTAAACTTATAGAATTGGGCGCTGGTGATGGAAAAAAAACAAAGATTCTTTTAAAATACCTTTCGGAAAATGGTTTCGATTTTAAATATCAACCTATAGATATAAGTCAGCATGTTCTTAATGGACTAGAGGACTCATTACAAAATGAACTTCCTAAAGTTAAAGTAGAACCTCAACAAGGAACCTATTTTGAAGCGTTAAAGAAAATAAAAGCTGAAAATAGCACTAAAAAAGTGATTTTGTTCTTGGGATCAAACATTGGAAACCTTCTTCATGAACAAGCTATAGATTTTCTAAAAAGCATACAAGAGCTTATGGAAAAAGAAGATTTACTTTTCATTGGTTTTGATATGAAGAAAAATCCACAAACTATACTAGATGCCTATAATGACCAAACAGGAATTACAGCTGCTTTCAACAAAAATGTTCTATCTCGTATCAACAAAGAATTAGATGGAAATTTTGATTTAGATAAATTTATACATTGGGAGGTATATGACCCGGAAACAGGGACCGCAAAGAGCTATTTAGTAGCCAAAGAAGCACAAGTTGTAAGTATTGGCAAACTAGACGTATTAATTGATTTTGAACAGTGGGAAACGGTACACACAGAAATTTCTCAAAAATACGATGACAAAGTTGTTGCTTGGTTAGCCGAAAAATCTGGCCTAAAAATAGAATCTGATTTTGGCGATACAGAGAAGCATTACAAGAATTTTGTACTAAGAAAACAATAGCAGCCATTACCCATTATAATACAATTACGAATCTACCATTTTTAAAAAGTGGTCAAATATGTAGTACTATGAAAGCAATTTGGAATGATACAATAATAGCAGAGAGCGACGAAACAGTTGTAGTTGAAAACAACCATTATTTTCCCGCAGAGAGTATTAAGAAAGAGTATTTTAAAACCAGTGAAACACATACAACTTGTCCATGGAAAGGACAAGCCCATTACTATACATTAGTAGTAGGTGGCAAGCAAAATCCAGACGCAGCTTGGTATTACCCAGAAGTTAGCCCGCTTGCAAAAAGTATAAAAGGGTACGTTGCTTTTTGGAATGGAGTAACTGTGGAAAAATAAAAATACCGTAAACAACACTTACATTTCTTTTCTCCAAATGAACATGTAAGCGTGTTTCTATAAAATTAAAAAGCCGGAGCATATAATGTTCCGGCTTTCTTTATTTTTCAAACGAAAAAATTATAGATCCAGAACGGCATTTTCGCCACCTGCGTAATCGTTCCACTGGTAACGATCAGCTTCGCCTTCATTTACGTAGTTTCCATCAATAATATATTTGAACTCAAAAGAAGTTTCCTTAGGAAGCTCAATGGTACCTTTGAAATTTCCGTTTTTCAACTTTTTCAATGCACTTGCTTTGTTAGCTTTCCAATTATTGAAATCACCAACAACCGCTACTTTTGTTGCTTCCTCTGCCGGAACCGTAAAAGTGACTTTACAAACTGGTTTTGTCTTAAGATACTGTTTTGAAATTGCCATTATGTATTATTTTAAATTGATTTTTTAGTTTCTAAATCAGGGGCAAAACTAATATATTAAAATGCTCATATACAATGATTAACGCATTTTTATCATTTTCGCAATATTTACATAACAAATAGTGCGTAGAGACAAAAAAACTTAATTTATTTTCTACATTACCAAGTGCTATATAGCTGTTTTTAAGATTTTTACAACTTTATCAATATCCTCTTCACTGTTGTAAAAATGAAAACTTAGCCTAATACCTTCTCCGCGCTGTGAACAGATAACTCCATTCTCAGTTAATTTTTCAAATAAGGCATTATCTCCTTTAATATTAAATATTGTACTATGACCCTCTCTCTCCAACACATTCTTAGATAATAATCCTAACCGACCAAATTCTTCTTTTGCTTTTTTAGACAGTAATTTCAATTGATTTTCAATCGTCGCTTTTCCTAAACTATTTAAGTATTCCAAAGAAAACTTTAGACTCCCAAAATTCAACGTATCTAAGTGACCCGGCTCAAAACGATTGGCAAAGGGTATCTTATCTCTCGCATCCATATCATGTCCCGATGCATTGTAACCTATGGTCTTAACAGCAAACACATCTTCCATTCCATCTTTAAACAACATAAATCCGTTTCCATAACCTGACAACAACCATTTATAAGCGCTTGCCCCTAGAACATCTAATGGTGAGCTCTCAAAATCAAAGTTAGATGTACCACAAAATTGAGTACCATCTGCTATAATCTTCAAGTTGGGAAATTTATTTTTTATATATGTAAGAAAATTCATACTTATTTGAATGCCATTTGTCCATTGTACTAAACTCAAAGCCAATACAGATATGTTTTGTTCTTGAATTTTATTCCTAATACTCTCTTCTAAACTAGCACACAACTCTACGTAGGAAACATCAAACCCACGATATTCAAACGGCCAATTTAGCGACGGATAATCGTCCTTTACCAATAAAATTTTATGACTTCTGTCCAGTCCTTCTACCAACATATTTAAACCGAGCGTAAAGTTTTGTACCAACGCTGTATTTTCTTTTTTAGCTCCAAAGAAATTTGCAACAACTTCACGGGTTTCAGAAACTAATTTAGCTGCAACTTTATTCCTAAAATTACTACCCCCAATCAGGTAGTCCAAGTCATGTTCTTGGCGCCACTCCATTAAATCATCATTGAGCAATCCTGCAGAAGCAGTATTGGCATAGATATACTGACTTAAAACAGGGAAGTGTTTTCTGGTATTTTTCATATGGTATTTTCTGTGTCGGCAATTGCCTTATCTTTGTACTCTAAAGGTAGCGATTCGTATGTTCTCTAAAAACAAAAACCGTTCTGAAGTAGACCTTGAGCAACACGAAATGCTCGAGAACGCTCAAACCCGTATCAAACAAAAGAAACGGTTATTTACACACTTTGTAATCTTTCTTATTGGCAGTGTCTTTCTTATATTAATTAATAAGATTTTAAAATATGGCGATACGTATGACTGGTTCATTTGGGGTATTACTTTCTGGGCATTTTTATTTATCATACACGCCTTTAACGTTTTTGTAACTCAAAAATTCATGGGAAGGGAATGGGAACGGATCCAACGTGAAAAATTAGTCGCAAAGCAAAAGAAACGTATTGCTGAAATCCAAAAAGAAATAGAGACCGATTTTCCACTTTCTAAAATCAATAAAAAAATAGAACCATGAACACCGTAGCTATGATAGCGGCAGCTGCCGAAAACGATGCTCTAGGAAAAGACAATGATCTCTTATGGCATCTACCAGATGATTTTAAGAGGTTTAAAAGCCTAACTTCAGGTCACACGATTATCATGGGAAGAAAAACGTACGAGAGTTTCCCTAAACCTCTTCCCAATCGCAAACACGTTATTATTACCAGGGACAATGATTATACTGTAGATTATGACACCTGCGTTGTAGTACATTCATTACCCGAAGCTTTAGAATTGGTTAAAGATGAGCCTTTATCCTATATAATAGGTGGTGGTGAAATTTACAAACTAGGTATGGAATGTGCTAATAAACTTGAGCTTACTCGTGTACACGGTATTTTTGAAGATGCCGACACTTTTTTTCCGGAAATAAACGAAACCATTTGGGAACTTGCTACCGAACAATACCACCCGCAAGATGAAAAGCATAAGTATGCCTTTACGTATCTGACCTATCTAAAAATCTAGTCTCTGAACAGAGAGGTTACCCTCTACATCTTCCACAAAACTTTGCAACACACCTGGATTTATATTGGTGTATAATTGATGCCTTGCTATGTCCTTGGAAGTATTTAAAAGGTTATTTTTTTCCAAGATAACTTTTACTTGCCTTGCAACCGCTTCTCCGGAATCAATGATTTTTACATGTGCAGGTAGAATGCTTTTTAAAGTAGGAATGAGATAAGGGTAATGAGTACACCCTAATACAAGGTGATCCATACCCTCCTCTAGCATTGGATTTACATATGTATTTAGTAATCCTATAGTTTCCTCAGAAGCAACTTTACCACCCTCTATTAGCGGAACCAAACCAGTGCCCTCTTGCTCTATGATTCTAATTCCATTGGCATGGTTTTCAGAGGTACTATTAAAAAGACTACTGGCCAGGGTTCCTTTTGTCGCCAAGACACCAACCGTCTTAGATTTTGATTGCAACGCAGCTGGTTTAATTGCAGGCTCTATACCTATAAAAGGCACACTATACTGAGCTCGTAAATTAGTAATAGCATTTGTTGTTGCTGTATTACAGGCAACAACAATGATTTTACACCCTCTCTCTAATAATAACTCCGTATTTTTAATACTCAGCCGAAGAATCTCTTCTTGGGATTTCTCTCCATAAGGCGCATTCTTACTATCTGCCAAATAAATGGTATCTTCATTAGGCAGTAGGTTTTGAATTTCTTTCCAAATGGAAGTCCCTCCTACCCCTGAATCAAAAATACCTATTGGCTTGCTGCTCATATCCATACTAATTATTCCAACACCTCAGCTATAGGGCTTCCTGTAGTACCACTTGGAAAAGCTATACCCAACAAAGACGCTATGGTAGGAGCAATATCATCAATTTCTGTTCTTTCTACGGTACTGCCCTGTTTGATTCCTGCGCCATAAAAAAGTAAAGGCACATGAGTATCATATATCTGTGGAGAACCATGTGTAGATCCCGTTTTAGGATACGAAATAGTACCAGGCGATAATACCACCAACACATCACCTGAACGCTTTTGATTATACCCATTCTGAAGAATATACGGAATACCGTGCGTATAATCATTCTGCCACATTTGGTATGCCGTATACGTCCGATCAATTCCTTTATAAGTCAAAACCTCTTTAGCTATAGCTTCTTGAACCTCCTGAACGCTTAAATCCAAATTTTTAATAATTTTATAATCTAAGAAATATTGGTCATTTGAAAAGTCCTTAACAATGTCAGTTGTGCCATAATTAAACTCTAAAAATTGTGAAAAATCGGCTTTCATAGCATCCCAAGCTACGTAATCTGCCGGTATTCTTTGGTCCTTTAGATACGCTGGCACATCAATTGCAGCATGATCTGCTGTTAAAAACACAGTATATTCCCCTTTGCCAACTTTACGATCCAACTCTTTGAACAGACGCTCTAAATCTACATCTAATCGCAAGTAAGTATCTTGCACTTCTTTTGAGTTAACCCCAAACTTATGCCCCACATAATCTGTACTTGAAAAACTAACCGCCAAGAAATCTGTTATAGCATCAGCTCCTAACTGCTCTGCCTCTAATGCGGCTATAGCAAAATCCGCAGTCATAGAGTTACCAAAAGGAGTTGCTTTTAACATCTCATATTTTCCGTTCTCATCCCAAAGTTTTGGAAGGTCATGAGGTAAAACCGGAGACTTCTCTCCTTTAAACAAACCTTCGTAGGTATTGTAGTCTAGCCCACTTTCAACATAATCATTACTATTCTTTAAGGTTTTCCAAGGTCTTTTATAGGTATCAAAAGATTTGTCCGAATTAAATTTTTCGACCCAACTAGGTAATTTATCCATATAAAAAGAACTGGTTACCCATGCACCATGGCTAAACCAATAGGCTGCATTTGCCGTATGCCCACCAGGAAGTACGGCTCCTCTATCTTTTAAAGCTACTGCAATTGTTTTACCACGCATTTGGGTATGTAGCCTAAGCTCATCTGTTATAGTGGTAACTGTCATTCTATGGGGCGACATTTGCCCTGCTTCCGAAGTAGTACCAACTGAGTTATATTTAGAGTCTCCAGCGCAGTACACATCTTCTTCGGCTATTTTATCATACCAATTGTTACCTATAATACCATGCACGGCCGGTGTTGTTCCTGTATAAACCGAAGCATGCCCAGGACCTGTACTCGTAGGTGCATAATTATAATGATTGTTTTTACAATTGAACCCTTCGCTCACCAAACGTTTAAATCCGCCATCTCCATAATGATTCCAAAAACGAGTAATATAATCATACCTCATCTGATCTACAATTATACCTACTACCAATTTTGGCTCGGTTTTTAATGGTGCTTCGTTTTGCTCTTTTGTTTTTCTCTGACCATATGAATTAGACGGCAAAAAAGCTATTGAAAAAATTGTGAAAAATAAGATGAAAAAATTCTTGTACATAGTAAATTTATTGAGCTAACAAAAGTAAATAAATTCCCCTTTTAAACTTTAAATGCAGGTTAAATGAAATCGTTTATTGTTATTTTTGTTAGGATATACCTATTTTCATCACATGAACTACCTAACATCGATTGGCAGATATGCCATTATGATAAAAGAGGTCTTTAAGAAACCTACAAAATGGCGCATTATGAAGTCGCTGATTTTGAAAGAAGTAGACGAACTTATCTTCGGTTCTTTGGGTATCTTAATTTTCATTGCTTTTTTCATGGGTGCTGTTGTTGCTATACAAACAGCACTGAACATAACTAGTGAACTTATTCCTAAAAGTTTAGTAGGTTTTGCTACAAGACAGTCAATTATTCTTGAGTTTGCACCTACTTTCTGCTCTATCATCATGGCGGGGAAGGTAGGTTCCTATATCACATCCAGTATTGGATCCATGCGTGTTACCGAGCAAATAGATGCATTAGAAGTTATGGGCGTGAATGCACTCAACTATCTGGTTTTCCCTAAAATCGTTGCATTATGCCTGTACCCTTTCATTATTTCAATTGCCATGTACGTTGGTATTTTTGGCGGGTGGATGGCAGCTGTTTTTGGCGGATTTAGCACCAGTGCAGATTTTATAGAAGGGGTGCAATTAGATTTTATACCCTTTCACATAACCTATGCTTTTCTTAAAACTTTGGTCTTTGCTTTTGTTTTGGCCACAGTACCTTCCTACCATGGCTTCTACATGACAGGCGGAGCCTTAGAAGTAGGTAAAGCCAGTACAACCTCGTTCGTATGGACAAGTGTGGTAATTATCATATCTAACTACATACTCACACAACTCTTATTAGGCCAATGATAGAAGTAAACGACATACATAAGTCTTTCGATGGAGCCCATATCCTTAAGGGAATTACCACCAGTTTTCACAAGGGAAAGACCAACCTTATCATTGGACAAAGTGGTTCTGGTAAAACGGTTTTTTTAAAATGCCTATTGGGACTATTTACTCCGGAAGAAGGGACTATTAGCTATAACGGGCAGGTTTACGCAGAACTTAGTGATGCACAAAAAAGAGACTTACGCCAAGAAATGGGAATGGTATTCCAAGGAAGTGCCTTGTTTGACTCAATGACCGTAGAGGGCAATGTAAAATTCCCCTTAGAAATGTTTACGAAGCAATCAAAATCTGAAATTCAAGACAGAACAGATTTTGTTTTAAAGCGCGTAAATTTAGTAGATGCGCATCACAAATTCCCTTCGGAAATTTCCGGAGGAATGCAGAAGCGAGTTGCTATTGCCCGAGCCATAGTTATGAATCCAAAATACCTCTTTTGCGATGAACCAAATTCTGGACTTGACCCTAAAACGGCTATTGTTATAGACAACCTTATTAAAGAAATCACCGAAGAATACGATATTACTACTATAATCAACACCCATGATATGAACTCGGTGATGGAAATAGGAGAAAAAATTCTATTCCTAAAGGATGGCCTAAAAGCCTGGGAAGGAAGTAACAAAGAAATATTCAAAACCGATAATGAAACCGTTACCGATTTTGTCTACTCTTCTGACCTCTTTAAAAAAGTACGCCAAATGTACATTGAGGAGAGAAATTAAACACGGCCCCTTTCAACTCTATTTAGAAGAGCCCCTTAACTGAATGGTAGTATCTTTTAACCGCACTTTTAGCCACTCATGAACCCTTTTGTTTTCAGCAAGAATTTTACTTTGCTTTATACCTTCTTTCCACTTTACTTCAAAAATTGATAGTGTATCTATTTTATTAAAATCGGTGATTACCGCATTATCATATTGAAGAGAAACCAGATTTTCGTAATTAGCTTTTGCCTCCGCACTTATATCTTGAAAAGGTATTTGTTTCTGTCTGGAGGCATCTCTCTGAAGACGGGTAACCTCAGCCTCTAAAAAAGCAATTTTTTCAGCTTTACTCGATAATTGATTTTTCTGAGACTCATATAGTTCGTTGATATATTTCAACTGATCGCCTTGCTCATTTTGCGCTCCTTGTATTACATGTAATTCGGCATTACTTAACCGTTTATAATCTTCATCTTCTTTCAGCATGGTATTCCACGAAGCAATGATATTTGCCGGAATTACTTCATTGCCCATACAAACCAGCTCAATTATAGGGTTTTCACCTTCATTATATTCAATAGTCGTAAAATTGTCCAAATACCTTCCGCCTCCTGTAAATTGATATTTACCGATGGTTGCACTCACAAATTCTATAGCCTGTTTTTTAAACATGGACTCCTGAAAAACGTTATAGAACGTGTATCCTGCAGGAATCATTACCAATAAAGCAACCACCGAAGCAATACGCGCAATACGCCTTCTTTTGGCGGAATTCACATAACGAACCATTGGAAACTTCAATAGTTTTATGGTCAAAAATGTGGCAAGGGCTATGAAAATAGTATTTATAATAAACAAATACATAGCTCCAAGTGCATAACCTGGGTTACCAATGGCCAAACCAAAGCCAACCGTACATAGCGGAGGCATCAAAGCCGTGGCAATAGCTACACCAAAAATAACACTAGCTATAGTCCCCTTCTTTGCTCGCGCGATTACCAGGGCAAGACCACCAAAAAATGCTATAAGAACATCACGAATATCCGGTGCGGTACGGGCTAAAAGCTCTGATGACTCATCTTGAATGGGGAAGAACTCAAAGAAAAGGTAAGCGGTCAATACACTAAGCACCACCATAACCCCAAAATTCTTCAGCGAGCGTCTCAGAGTATCAATATCATTGATCGCCAAAGACATTCCCAGACCAAGAATAGGTCCCATTAGTGGCGAAATTAACATCGCTCCAATGACCACTGCCGTAGAGTTTGCGTTTAACCCAATAGATGCAATAAAAATTGAACAGATCAGAATCCAAGATGTGTGCCCCTTAAAAGGAATATCGGCAATAATAGCCTCTTTTGTAGCTTCCTGATCCGTATTCTCACGAATATCCAATAGTTCGCGCAAAAATCTTCGCAAACTTTCCAAAAGTCCTTTCGCATCCTTTTTTACCGCTTCTTGACTTTCCTTTGGCTCTTCAGTAGGCGTAATATTATCTTGGTTCAGTTTATCGCTCATATGTTATTGTTAGGCATACTCATCTCCGTATTTATCCTTAACAGCACCTAATACCTTTTTGATATCTTGTTCTTTTGATTTCGGATATATTAAAAGTACTTCTTTTTTGTCTACGATGATATAGTCGTTAAGGCCATCTACAACCACTATTTTATCTTTCGGAGAACGTATCATATTCCCCGAAGCATCGGTTGTTAAGGACTTACTGTTTACAACGGCATTATTGTCCTCATCCTTATCCAGCTTATCATATAATGATCCCCAAGTACCTAAATCGTTCCAATCAAAAGTTGCCGGAAGCACAAATATGGCTTTCGAATTTTCCAAAATAGCGTAATCTATAGAAATGTTTTCCGCTTTTGGATAGTTCTCTTTTATAAACTCTTTTTCTTCTCCAGTATTGTAACAAGACATACCAGATTCAAAAAGTGAATATTGTTCAGGTTGGTAGTTTTTGAACGCACTCACAATGGTTTTCACGCTCCACATGAAAATACCGGCGTTCCATAGGAAGTTGCCCTGCGCCAAAAACTCTTTAGCGGTCTCATAATCCGGTTTCTCACGAAACTGATTTACCTTCTTAATTTCCTCTGTACTCTCTTTCTCAAATTCAATATAACCAAAGCCCGTATTCGGGAAAGAAGGCTTGATACCTAATGTACAAAGCACATCTTCTTTTTCACACTTATCAAAACAAGCCGTTACATCTTTTGCAAATGCTTCCTCATCTTCAATCCAATGATCACTAGGCGCCACGATCATTACACCGTTTTCGTTCATTTTTTGAATCTTCAATGCTGCATATAAAATACACGGTGCCGTGTTTCGCATGGCAGGCTCCAACACTACCTGATCTTGTTTCACCAAAGGCAGCTGTTCCAGCACCAAATCGTTATAACGCTCGTTGGTCAAAATGAGAATATTCTCTGTGGGTACAAATTTATTCAGGCGCTTGAAGGTTTTTTGAATTAATGTATCGCCTGTACCCAACATATCATGAAATTGTTTTGGATAAGACGATGTACTAATTGGCCAAAATCTAGAACCGACTCCACCTGCCATTAAAACTGCGTAGTAATTTTTGTTTTTCATTTCTTAATTGCTATAATAACGGAAGTCAATTGACCTACGCTTTCTTAATTAATAGTTAGTTATTCTCTTATTTTCTTACAAATATCATTCAAAAACCAATTCAACCTCTGCATTGGGCTGAAAAAGATACGTTCGTCCTGTAGCGACTTCTACACACTCATATCGCTTTACTCTTCTATTTCCTTTTTTATACAATTTACCATTATATATACGAAAAATACTACCTAAAGGCACTTCAAACACGTAAGTTCTATTGGCCTGCTGTTCATCAAAATGCTTCAAAGCTATGGAAAGCCTAGCATCCGTGCTACTACTGGCCTTTGGATTCTTAAAATGATTAGCTAATAGCGGTAATAATTCAGTTGGAAATATTTCAGGACGAATAAATGGTAACATCAAATATTGAAAAATACGCTTCCATTCCTTACCATGGGGCTTTATACTCCTACCGTACTTTTCAAAAGCTACCAAGTGGGCAATTTCATGAATGAGTGTAATTAGAAATCTGTATTTATTTAGGTTTGAATTAACCGTTATTTGATGCTTACCGTTAGACATCCTTCTATAATCGCCATGACGTGTTACGCGTTCATTTACGATTTTCAAGTGGACACCCGTTTTTTGAATCAACTCCAAACATGATTCTACAGCCCTTTCGGGAAGATATTTTTGCAATACACTATTCACTGCTTACAAAAATAAGGGAACTTCATTAATAAATGGTTAAGCGAATGAAAGGCTTCATCAAAAATTTATAACTTACAGTATACCAACGAAGTGATTGAAAGATAAAAATTGAGATATGGGCCGTATAAACAGAAAACAATTCTTAACCAGAATGGGACTTCTAGGAATCTCATCCGTACTATTTAATCAAACTAGTCTTACCGCTCAAGCCTCTATTCCGCCACCTACAGAAGGTATTACCCTTTCAGAAGTAAAAAAAGGAGAGTCTATTTTCGCTTACATCAAACGTCTAAAAGGAAAACTAGACCTAACACTTTACCGTCAAATACTGGGTGCTGCCAATGATTTTAAGGAAGGCGACCTAAGTTTGGGCCTAGCGGCTGCAGGCTCCGTTTCAAGAGAAAGAGCCCGAACCTTGTTGAGTAATACCAGAATTAAAGATTTAAACGAAAAATCTATTTATATAGACGAAATAGCCAAACTGATCACCTCCTCTACCCAGACCGATAGAACAATAGAAAATTGGACCATTGGAAAACTAAAAACTTACGTTTTGGACCAGCCCGAAGGTGCCATCAAGAAAATCATGCCCTCACTCACTAGCGATATAATTGGTTGCTTGGTAAAACTGATGAGTAATGATGAATTAATACAGGTTGGCGAAAAAGTGTTTAACCCATTACCGAACAGCAAAATTGGGAGCAAAGGTTATTTGAGCGCAAGGGTTCAGCCAAATTCACCTACGGATAATGAACAAGATATTTTATGGCAGGTATTCGATGCATGGTCCTATGGTGTGGGAGATTTGGTACTGGGCACCAACCCGGTATCTAGCGAAATAGAATCCGTTGCAAAAATAGAGCAGACTTTATTTGATGTTTTAACGGTTTTTGGACTGGAAAAAACAATGCCCAATTGCGTACTCTCCCATATTGATGTTCAAGCAGAAGTAGAAAAAATTCAACCTGGTACTACTGGCATTTGGTTTCAAAGTCTAGCCGGTACCGTAAATGCCAATACCACTTTTGATGTCAGCATTGAGAAAATGCAAAAGCATGTTGCCAACAGAACAGCGCAGTATGGACTCTATGCCGAAACTGGGCAAGGAGCGGACTTTACCAATGGCCATGGAGAAGGTTTTGATATGGTTTTACACGAAGCACGCAAATATGGCTTCATCAGAGCTCTACAACTGAAAGCCAAGCATGGAAAGCCTAATGAGAAAGCACCGTGGTTCCATGTTAACGATGTGGCGGGTTTTATAGGGCCAGAGGTATTTAAGACCAAAGAACAGCTCGTTCGGTGTTGTCTGGAAGATACGGTTATGGGCAAACTACACGGACTAACTATTGGTTTAGATATCTGCTCCACCCTTCATATGGATGTTAGCCTTGAAGATTTAGATTGGTGCATTTCTGAAATAATGCCCGCCAATCCGGCTTATTTAATGGCCTTACCTACAAAGAACGACCCCATGCTAAGCTACCTTACCACTTCTTTTAGCGACCACGTGCGCATACGAGAACAGTTCGGATACAAAGTTAACGATGCTATGTGGGATTTTTTCAAGCATATTGAAATCATAGACCAGAGCGGTAAACCTACAGAACATTTTGGAGACCCGCTGTGGGTATATTACAAATTCTGCAAAGCCAAAAAGGACAATAGGAACATAGCCGATATTTACGAGGAAGGAAGAAATATAATCGCACAGATAAAGGAACGTGGCGTTCCATTGGCGGAAGGGTATGGAGAAAATATCTGGAATCTTGATCCGCAACTGGAAAGAGAAGTAAAATTGCTTTATGAAGATGCCAAGGTTAGCTTATGGACAGAAATTACTCCAGAATTTATCTTAACCGTACCTGAAGCAATTTCAATTACAACAAACTCCACAGATCGTAAAGACTATGTTTACCATCCTGAATCAGGAGAACACTTAGGGCAAACAGCGGTTAAAAGTTTAGAAAACTTACGCAATTCCTGGGCTGAAAATATTCCAGACATTCAATTTATAATTTCTGATGGATTAAACCCTAGAGCCTTAATGGATGATGGTCACCTATTGCCTTACATTACCCATTTAAAAACCACCTTAAATAACAAAGGCTATTCCGTAAGTTCAAAGAATATCGTCATCAAACATGGTAGGGTACGTGCGGGATATGCCTGTGGAGAAATACTTTTCGGACAACACAATACTTCAGAAAATAAGGGCATTGTGCATATCATTGGTGAACGTCCGGGATCAGGGCACCATAATTTTTCGGCCTACCTCACCAGTGCACCAATGAGCACCTGGACAAACACAGGAGCCGTAGACCATAACATATCAAAAGTAGTTTCGGGCATTTCCGATACTTCATTAGCACCCGAAATTGCGGCAAAGCAGACCGTTACGATTCTTGACCGCCTGTTTACCGTAATTTAATTAAGGTGTACTATTGCTCACTTGTAGCAACTTTCCGTTGTAAAGTTGGTTTCCGGTCAACGCAAAACTCTTAATGTATTCTGCCATTTGCAATGCCGTAGTCGGAGCTTCATAACCAGGGAAGGCTTCTTCTAGCATTTCGGTTTGAACCGCTCCCAAGGCCAACACATTAAAAGAAGGTCCAGTTTCCTTGAACTCTTCCGCCCAAAGTTCCGTAAGTGTTATTACAGCTCCTTTACTAGAACTGTAAGCCGATAAACCCGGAAACTTAACGCTCCCCTGTACTCCACCCATAGAACTAATGGTTACTACATGACCATTTTTCGGCATTTTAGGAATAACCCTTCTGGTCATTTCCGCAACACCGAACACATTCACCTTATAGACCGCTTCAAACTCTTCCGCTTCAGTTTCAAGGAATGGTTTGTTCAATAATCGTCCTGCATTATTGATCAACAGATCTACAGAGTCAAAATTTTCATCTATGAAATCCTCCATCTTTTTAAAATCCGAAGGGCTTCCCAAATCAAATGGAAAGCTAGAGATATTTTCATGACCCAATTGAGAAATAGGCTTATCATTACGAGATAAAGCTAAAACCTTATGACCTTCGTCCGCAAATAATTTAGCAAGTTCAAAACCAATACCCCTGCTAGACCCGGTTATAATTACGTTCGCCATTAGTTGTACTTAATTTCTTTAGTTGATGAATTAGCGATGCCCTCAAGCACAGGTATACTTTTATTGATTAAGTTGGCCATATGACCAAAGTCCATCTCAGAAACCTCATCACCAACTTTGTGGTAGTGGTCAAAATTTGTGAAATCAAAAGTGCACAACGTTTGTGAAGGAACATTGAAAGCTTCGTGAAACGGATAATTGTCCGATCGTTTAAAAAGATTGAATTCTTTGGCTTTCGGTAAAAATCCAGCAAACTTTTCTGACGCATATGAATTTATGACCTCTGCCATATTAGACGCTTCATAACCCGTTAAATACGCCAAATAATCTTTTGCTACTAGAGGCACTCCTACCATCTCATAATTTATCATGGTATAAAGATTCAAATTCTGATCTTTTAATTTCTGTGCCAAATGTTTTGAGCCTAATAATCCTTTTTCTTCAGCGCTGAACAGTACGAATAGAATGCTACGCTTGTTAGTATTTTCTTTTCCAAAGTAACGCGCCAGTTCCAATACTGTAGTAGTACCGGCTGCATTATCATTGGCTCCATTTGCTATTTTATCTCCATTCTCTTCGGCAATCAGACCTATATGATCATAATGAGCACCTACGATTATAAATTCATCTTTTAGTGAAGCATCATTACCTTCTACTACACCAACAACATTAAATGCCGGTTGATCATAATTAGAAAGCTCATCTCTGTAGGTATCAAAATAAGGCTTTACATTGTTCTTGGAGAAGATATCTTCAATATACGTGGCCGCTTTATCTATGCCTTCACTACCGGTATCTCTGCCTTGAAGGTCGTCCGAAGCTAAAAAATTCATCATAACACCCACTTGCTCCGCATTTGCAAATTGACTAGGAGATATACCCTCTAAATCACTGGCTTTTTTTGGCACTTCCATCAAGTTACGGTCAAATTGAACCGCCTCTTCACTCTGAAGGGTTACCGATTCATCAATTTTTGAAGAACCACACGATAGGGCCAACATTCCAGCCAAAAACAGAATACTCTTTTTCATATGTGATATTATTTAAGGTACAATTTAGAAATAAAAAAAGGCATCCCGAAATAACCGAGATGCCTTTATTATAATAGTTTGCCATTGGTTTATGCCAGCATCGTCACCGGGTTTTCCAAATAAGCACGTAATGTCAATAAAAATTGAGCTCCTGTAGCACCATCAACCGTTCTATGGTCACACGCCAAAGTCACCTTCATTGTGTTACCCACTACAATCTGACCGTCTTTAACCACTGGTTTTTGAACAATAGCTCCAACCGAAAGAATTGCAGAATTAGGCTGATTGATAATTGAAGTAAACTCCGTGATACCGAACATACCTAAATTAGAAACCGTAAACGTACTACCATCCATTTCTGCAGGTGTCAGTTTTTTATTTCTTGCACGACCGGCAAGATCCTTAACCGCAGAACCTATTTGAGTAAGACTTAATTGTTCCGTAAACTTAACCACGGGAACAACAAGACCTTCATCTACCGCAACGGCAACACCCACATGTACATGGTGGTTATAACGCGTTGTATCTCCGTTCCAAGTGGTATTCACCTGAGGGTGTTTTTTCAATGCCATGGCACATGCTTTCACGACCATATCATTGAAAGAAACTTTAGTATCGGGCAATTCGTTAATCTGCTTTCTAGAAGCCATTGCGTTACCCATATCTACCTCTATTGTAAGGTAATAATGAGGCGCAGTGAATTTGGATTCAGATAAACGTTTCGCAATGGTTTTACGCATTTGCGAATTTTTCACTTCCTCAGAACTCTCTTCCCCTACAGGTAAAATTACGGGAGCGCTTGCAGGAGCTGCGGCTTGGGAAGCTGCTTTTGGAGCTTGTGCTACAGCAGCAGGCTTATAGCTTTCAACATCTTTCTTAACGATTCTTCCGTTGTCCCCAGAACCAGAAACATTAGATAAATCAATACCTTTTTCTTTAGCAATTTTCTTAGCTAAAGGAGAAACGAAAATACGTTGTCCATCAGCTACCGGTTTTGAAGCTGCACTTTCTTTAGCCTCCTCTTTCTTAGGTGCTTCTTTTTTAGCTTCAGAAGACGAGCTTTCTTTTTTACCAGAAGATGGTTTAGCATTCAAAACAGCATCAACATCTGTACCTTCTGGTCCAATCACAGCTAAAACAGCATCAACAGGAGAAGATTCACCTTCTTTTATACCTATATATAATAAGACACCCGAATAGAAGGATTCGAATTCCATTGTAGCTTTATCCGTTTCTATTTCAGCTAAAATATCTCCTTCTTCTACCGTATCACCAACGTTTTTCAACCAAGCGGCAACCGTACCTTCTTCCATAGTATCACTAAGGCGAGGCATCTTTACAATTTCCACACCTTCAGGAACTTCTGCAGAAGCAGTAGTGTCATCAGAACTTTCCGAACTATTACTTTCAGGCTCACTAGCTTCATCAGCACTTTCTTCCTCCGCAGCATTTGCATTACCACCATTCAACAATGAAGAAATATCCTCTCCTTCCTCACCAAGAATAGCCAAAAGAGAATCTACGGGTGCACCGTCTCCTTCTGCAATACCTATATGCAATAAAGTACCTTCGTAGAAGGACTCAAATTCCATTGTGGCCTTGTCTGTTTCTATTTCTGCAAGTATATCGCCTTCCTCGACTTTATCACCAACGTTTTTCAACCATTTGGCTACGGTACCTTCTTCCATGGTATCGCTTAAGCGGGGCATGTTTATTACTTCTGCCATTTTACCTAATTATTTATGTTGTACAAATGGAAAATCTTCTTGCTCGTAGACCATATCGTACAATTGCTGTACTGGAGGATAATCTGATTCGTCTGCGAATTTCTCACATTCTAACACCAATGCTTTAACCTTTTTGTCTACTGCTTTAATATCCTCTTCAGATGCGTACTCATTCTCTTTAATAATATCAAGAACTTGAGTAATAGGATCTATCTTCTGATATTCCTTCACCTCTTCCTTGGTTCTATAATGTTGTGCATCTGACATAGAGTGACCTCTATACCTGTATGTTTTCATTTCTAGGAAAGTAGGTCCTCCTCCAGAACGTGCTCTTTCAACAGCCTTACTGACTTCCTGCGCTACAGTTACAGGATCCATACCATCAACAGGACCACAAGGCATCTCATAACCTAAGCCTAGTTTCCATATTTCTGTGGAATATGATGTTCTTTCTACTGACGTACCCATAGCGTATCCATTGTTTTCACAAATAAATACAACCGGAAGTTGCCAAAGCATAGCCAAGTTCAATGCTTCATGAAATGCACCTTGACGTACAGCTCCATCGCCCATATAACAAAGGGTAACGTTATCTCTACCTGCATACTTATCACCAAAAGCCATACCCGCACCTAATGGGATTTGACCTCCAACGATACCATGCCCTCCGTGAAAACGATGTTCTTTAGAAAATATATGCATTGATCCACCCATACCCATAGAGGTACCAGTAACCTTACCATATAATTCCGCCATTACTCTTTTGGGATCTACACCCATACCAATTGGCTGAACATGATTCCTATAAGCCGTAATCATACGGTCCTTGGTTAAGTCCATTGCATGCAATGAGCCAGCTAGAACAGCTTCTTGACCATTATACAAGTGTAAAAAACCTCTAACTTTTTGTTGAATGTAGACCTGTGCCAGCTTGTCCTCGAACTTGCGCCAGAACAACATATCTTCATACCATTTTAGATATACTTCCTTGGTAATTTTTTTCATCGATGCTAATAATTTGGATTCGTGGTTACAACATCCTGACTATTCCACTTTTATTTCACGGAACCAACCAGAAGGGCAAAAATACATATTAAATCAATAGTTGAAAAAAATTGAAGTAAAAGGTTTGTTAGAATTTATCCCATGGCCGTTAAGAACTGTTACAAAAAAGAGCTGTCGAAGCCTAATGGCAAAATATCTGCCATAGAATTGCATTTAAAAACTTTTCCCTTTTCCCCCATCATCATTAGCGCTATGGGCTTTTTCTGCTTCACCTCATATTCAGATATAGCCTGCCTACAATTACCACAAGGTGCAGCTGGATCCGTTAATTGATAATTAATGGAAGTAGCCGTAATAGCTATGGCCGTGACGCCAACCCCAGGATATTTGGCCCCAGCATAGAAAATTGCAACCCGTTCAGCACAAAGACCTGATGGATATGAAGCGTTTTCTTGGTTATTACCTGTAACGACTTCTCCGTTCTCTAAGAGCACTGCAGCCCCCACTTGAAAGTTGGAATATGGAGCGTAGGCATCTTTTCTTGCCCCTATGGCATCAGACATTAATTTACCATCTTCCTTGGAAAGCTCTTCAATTGAATCAAAAATGGTTAATTCAAAAGTTATATTCTGTTTTTGCATACTTCTTTTAGTGAGGTCCTAAAATAAGGAAACCTACCGTATGGCAGGTTTCCTTATTGAATATTTATTGATTACTTAATCATTATAAAATTCGTCTCCTAAATTAAACGTCAAAGAAAAACGAAGTGAGTTCTCCACTGGGTTAGTAATTTTGGATGTAGAAAATAAGTATGATAAATCTATTTGAGCAGAGTTAAATTTAAAACCGGCACCAAGCGTAAAGTACTTTCTAAAACCTTTTACGTCACTCTCATTAAAATATCCCGTACGGAACATAAAAGCATCTTGGTAGGTATATTCTGCACCTAAGGCCCAAGTCATTTCTTGAAGCTCTTCACTAAAACCGTCAGGAGCGTCGCCAAAAGATTTAAAAACACCACTTAAGAACCCTATACTCTGATATTCATCATTATCGGCTGAATCTAAATTTCCATCATCATTAAAATCTTGCGGTGTTGGCACTAACAATTTATTAAATTCCGTTGTAAGACCAATTACGTTATCTTGATCTAAAATAAAATCAAAACCAAATCCGAACTTTAAATTTGTTGGAATGAAGTTATCTTGCCCATTTTCATCATAAGCAATCTTACCACCAAGGTTAGAAATATTAAAACCACCTCTCCAACGACCATCAAATCTATTATAAGCGATTTCTCTTGAACGATAAAACCCAGCTATATCTACTGCGAACGTGCTTCCCGGTTTTGAATCTACGTTATTGTCATTTTGAAATTTGAGGTTAGACCTAATATATCTACCACCTACTGCCATTGAGAATGTAGGGCTCAATTTTAAAGAATACGAACCATCAAAAGAAAGTTCATTAGGTTTTACAATAGTACCCACATCATCAAAAGTCTGCCTAAGCTCAATATCACCCAATGTAAAGTAGCGAAGACTGACCGCAAAAGCACTTTGATCATCTATCTTGTTAAAATAACTGGCATTTAAGAGTCCAATACCCGAAATAGCATTGCTCAAATATGGAGTGTACCCCATACCAATACCCATTTTGCGCTCCGCGAAGGCAAATTTTGCAGGGTTCCATTGTTGTGAATACGCATCGGTAGAAGTGGCTACGCCTAAATCTCCCATACCCGCCGCTCTGGCATCTGCTGTAATGTTTAAAAAGGGAACTGCTGTGGTAATAACTCGATCACCTGCTTCTTGGGCCGATATTTTGCATGCAAATACAAGCAAAACAAGAATTGAAAATTTTTTCATTTTTAAATAGAGCTAAATTTAGTCGGTCTAATAATACTATATAGTGATACAATCTAAAAAAATATTAGATGTATTACATGTAAACGGGCATTTAAGGAATATCTTGCATAAAAAATGTAATATTTTTTAATTTTCACTTCAAATTAAAAACGCCACGCAAAGTACGCACATCTTTTGTAATTTCGTACTCCTATAAAAAAATCGGGTCTAGCTCGTGTTTTTAAGTAAAAGAAATACAAGTAGCCATACTATAAATCTATTTGTACCGTTATGACTTTTAAGGCGGCATAGGTTATTTAGAAATACGAAAGCCCCAGTTTGACAAAATAATTTTTGGCAAATAAAATATTATGTGCAAAACATCGTTTTATATGCCGAAAGTGACACTAAAAATTAATCAAAATAAAATAACCAACTGCGCTACCATTTTAGCAGTGGTGCTATTTGAACTCAAGTCCTAATTATGAAAAAACAGTTTATCAAAGTTGTACTTTCTTGTGCAGTACTAGCTGGAGGTTTTACAGTTACCAGCTGTAAGAAATCTGGCTCTTCCAAAGATGTGTCGCGAGCCACAGGTTGGAAAATAAACGCCAAAGAAGGTGGTTTTCAATACAATACGGATTTCAAAGAACAAGAAACGGCGCCAGGCCTTGTATTTGTTGAAGGTGGTACATTTACCAAAGGTAAAGTCCAAGATGACGTTATGCATGATTGGAACAACACACCCACATCACAACACGTGCAGTCGTTCTATATGGATGAAACCGAGGTAACCAATGTAATGTACTTGGAATATCTTGATTATTTAAAAAGTGTTTATCCTCCAGAAAATCCGCAATATGCGAATATCTACAAAGGAGCTCTACCTGACACTTTGGTTTGGAGAAACCGTTTAGGTTTTAACGAAACCATGACCAACAACTATTTGAGACATCCTGCTTACGCAGAATACCCAGTAGTTGGTGTTAACTGGGTTCAAGCAACACAATTTGCTGAATGGCGTACAGACCGTGTAAACGAAGTTATGCTAGAAAGAGAAGGATACTTGGCAAAAGATGCTAAATACCAAGCAGCACAAGGCGAAGTTGCTGGTACATTTAGTACAGAAGCCTATCTTAACAGACCTGAATCTGTGTACAACGGACAAATAGATTCTTTACAAGGAAAAGCTAAAAAAGATAGTGTAAATACATTTGCTAAAAGAAGTAGCGGTGTAATTATGCCAGAATATAGATTACCAACGGAAACTGAATGGGAATATGCTGCACAAGCTAACCAAGGTAACCGTGAGTACAACAATTACAGAGGTAGAAAAAAATACCCTTGGGAAGGCGATTACACTAGAAATGGACAACGCGTTGGTCGTGGTGATCAATTAGCCAACTTTAAGCAAGGAAAAGGAGATTACGGCGGAATTGCAGGATGGTCTGACGATGGTGCCGATATTACTGCTCAAGTAATGTCATACAAGCCTAATGACCTAGGTCTTTATGACATGGCAGGTAACGTTGCAGAATGGGTAGCTGATGTCTACAGACCAATAGTAGATGATGAAGTAAGTGATTTTAACTACTACCGTGGTAACATTTACATGAAAACTGCAATTGGTGAAGACGGCAAAGTCAACATCCTTAGAGATTCAGTAATGTATGACACCTTACCAAACGGAAAAATTGTTGCTGTAAACCTTCCAGGAGAAATTAAAATGGTTCCTGTAGATGAAGAAGAAACATACTTAAGAACAAACTTCTCCTCTAGTGACAACAGAGGATACCGTGATGGTGATGCTGGTTCTTCTAGATTCTTTGATCAATTTAGCGACGAAGACGAAGAACAGGATGATAATAAGAAAATGTACAACTCTCCTAAGCATAGTGTTGAGCGTGATTCTGCAGGTAAATTGGTGCGTAACTATGACCAATCTAACAACAGATCAACTTTAATTAATGACGAGGTAAGAGTATACAAAGGTGGTTCATGGAGAGACCGTGCATATTGGTTAGATCCAGCACAAAGAAGATATATGCCACAGTACATGGCTACTGACTATGTTGGCTTTAGATGTGCAATGTCTAGAGTTGGTTCTAAGTCCAAAACAAAGAACAAAACTCCAAGAGGAAAAAAAGTAAGATAAGCTTTTAAAACATAATTTTTCTAGAAAGTCTCGGTACATAATGCCGAGACTTTTTTTATACTTTTACTTTATGAAAACAGCTCAACTGCATAGTATTTTTTTAGAGTTCTCTGAAATCTGTACTGATACCAGAAAAATAAAGGAGAACAGTCTTTTCTTCGCTTTAAAAGGAGACAACTTTAACGGAAACAAATATGCTTCCGAGGCATTAAAGAATGGCGCTGCTTATGCTATTATTGACGAAAAGGAGTACGCGACATCTGATAAACATATTTTAGTTGATGATGTTTTAATGGCCCTTCAAAAACTAGCATCTTTCCATCGGAATTACTCGAACGCAAAAGTTATTGGATTAACCGGGAGTAATGGAAAAACAACCACTAAGGAGCTAATTAATACCGTACTATCCAAAAAATACCGCACCATTGCCACCAAAGGAAACCTCAATAACCATATTGGTGTTCCGTTGACCTTGCTTTCGATAAAAAAGGATACTGAAATTGCTATTGTTGAAATGGGAGCCAACCACCAAAAGGAGATTGAATTCTTGTGCAGCCTAGCGCAACCTGATTTTGGATATATTACCAATTTTGGAAAAGCCCATATTGAAGGTTTTGGTAGCGAAGAAGGTGTTATAAAAGGAAAAAGTGAGCTTTATGACTTTTTAATACATAACAACAAACATGTTTTCATGAACGCTGATGATTCTATTCAATTTCAAAAACTAGGAAGCTACATCAAAAAATATGGTTTCAGCACAAATCAAAAAGAGTTTTATAAAATAGAATTTTTAGGTGCCAATCCGTTTGTAAAAGCATCTGTCGAAGGTTACGTTATAGAATCGCAACTCATAGGCAGTTACAATTTTACAAACTGTGCAGCTGCCATTCTTATGGGAAAGTATTTTAATGTCCCTCTGGATAAAATAAAAACAGCCATAGAAAGCTACTCCCCTAAGAACAACCGTTCACAAATCATTAACCATAACGGACATCAAATTATTCTTGACGCCTACAATGCTAATCCTACAAGCATGACCGCTGCTCTTAACAACTTCTCCCAAATGAAAGGAAAACATAAAATTGCATTTTTGGGAGACATGTTTGAACTGGGAAGCATTGCCTCTACCGAACATCTCAACATAGCTAATTTAGCCAGTGAACTAAACTTTGATGAAACAGTATTAGTGGGTGAAAATTTTAATCGAACTGAGACAAACCTTAAAAAATACAGTTCATTTAATAATCTCAAAGAAAGCTTAAAGGACAACCCGTTACCCCCAAAAAGTTTAATTCTAATTAAGGGATCAAGAGGTATGGCCTTAGAACGAATTTTAGATTACATTTAATAACGAAAAAAAGGTGGCACTCCCTAAAGTACCACCTCAACTATCTAATATTACTCTAACTTAACACGGTTTTCTACAATCTCCTTTATAGGCACTATTAACTTACCTTCCTTTGTATTAAGAGTTACTGTAATACTATCTATAGCTACTATAGTACCTTCTATATCCGCAAATTTAATCTTATCTCCGGCAGCATAACTTTTCCTTGCATAAAAGGTTTTCAAAAGGCTTTCCACTACATTTCTAGAACCTAGCCCTAATCCTAGAGCAAAGGCCAATAAGAAGGCGCCTAATATAAGTGTAAAGTTACTCGTAAACATAGAAGTATCTATGCCCGCTTGGTTCAATGACGTAATAGTTACAAAAATTACGATAATATAGAAAACAATACTACTAACCAGCTTTCCACCGCCAAAACCCATAGAGTCAAAAACACCCTTTAATGCAGATTTAATAAGTTTAGCAGCGTACAGTCCGATCATAAAAATGACCATTGCACTTAGCAAAATCGGCAAATAACGTAATAGATTGGCAATCTCCTGTGAGATGATAGTCAGCTCTACAATATCTGCTGCCACAATAATAAAAACAAGCAAAAGAATATACTTCACAAATTGAAGTAAGACCTTTTCTATATCAATTTTTACATTGCTATCTCCAAACAGCTTTGCTTCATTTATTTTATCCGAAACCTTACTTAACTGCGCAATCTTGAAGACCTTTTTCAAAATAAAACGCACTATTTTACTTATAGCCCACCCTATTAACAAAATTACTATAGCCCCTAAGATATTAGGCAAAGCTGAAGCTATATCTGTTACAATAGAACTTAAGGTATTAAAGGTTAAATTTTTCCACTCTGAAACTTTATCCATTTTCTTGGGTGTTATGTATTAAATAATGTCGGGATTGGTTTTGAACATATCTTCTATTGCAGACTTATAATTGCATGTGAACAAGTTTGCCATGTCCATAACAAGTTTAGCCGAAGCTATATCATCCATAACCTTCTTTTTTAAATGGGGAGGAACCTCATGTAGCGAGTCTTCCATTTCCTTAAATGGGTTTTTCTTTTCCATAGACGTTATGGTATTTTGTTATAAGCTTCCACTATTCTTGACTTTGCTCGTTTCAGCCTCATTTTCACTGCACTTTCCCCAATATCTAATATTGAAGTAAGTTCTTTTATCGATATGTCGTCTTGATATTTTAAAAGCAATATTTTTTTATCCTCAGGATCAACTAAATTTAAAGCTTTTTTTAATTTTTCTGAACGCATATTAGCTATCTCCGCATCATCATCCATTACCGGGATAGGCTTTGTTGATTGAGAAATAGAATCAGATTTATCGCTCATTAACCTTTGCTTATTCCTATTTACATAGTTCACACAAAAGTTATAAGTAAAAGCATACACCCAAGTAGAGAATTTTGATTTCCCTTTAAAACTTGAAAGCTTAACAAAAAGCATTAAAAAAACATCCTGCGTCAGGTCTTGTGCTTCAGCTTGTGAATTGGAAAAACTATAACACTTATTATACACCCTTTGTGCATACCTATCGTAAAGCACTGCAAAAAGCAAAGCATCATTCTGCCTCGCTATTTTGCGAACAAGCTCTTCATCCGACATTGATTCCGGTAGTACTTCTGTTTCCAATATTCGATTAGGATTGCTAGTTACTTAATTCTGAGCCATAAATTAACAAATGTCTCTTTGTTCAACTTAACAGACTTATCAACGACGTGCAAAGGTAAAAATATAGCATCAGGAATCACCTACAAAGACAAAAGTAATTAATAGACCCCTTGTTACTCCAAAAACAGAGCCTTATGCCACATATTTCAAAGAACATCATATTAACCTTTTCCATAACCCAAAAAGCTTCAAAAACAAGAGCAATTCATTACCCGAATACACTTTAAATACCAATATTCTCATGCCTTTTCCGGTAAGTACTCTCTACCTCATTTACTCTTTTCTTTTTTTCAATTTTATCTTTGGTTTCTAGCGGTTTTTTCCTCTTAAACCTGTTAGGTGAAAATAAAAAATCTGGTAACATTACTAGAATACCTAATAAAAAAATAGCAATGCTTATGCTAAAACAAAAAAATACAACATCATTCATCATATAGCAATTTAGTTAGTGTATATAATTAGACACAGTGTTTAACAAAAAGTCACTTCTACCTAAACATAAACACAATTACTATCCTCAAAACCAGATGAAGACACAACAAAAGATCATTTCAAAAACATCAATATTATTCCGATTCTTCACTCACGTTTTTTCTCCATTTTATTCCTCTCCGTAACCTTGTGTAGTTTCTACCTTCTTTAATATGTCTCTTAGAAGACAATGTAGAAGGTATTACAAACAATACAATCACCAAGAAGATGATTAAACTAATCGCTAAAAGCAAGATAAACGGATTCAACACACTTAGTAATTAATAGGTTATACACCTAGTAAGAAACCACTTAAGTCAAAAAGTCACATAAAAAACACAAATTATTAATTATTCCTTTAAAAAAATAACATTACAGCGAAACACAGGTATTAAATTATAAAAAACCGTCTTTTCGTGAAGTCAGAATAAAAACGATTAATACTAATAAGAAGAAAATTCCGTGGGTCATACTGGATTCGAACCAGTGACCTCTGCCCTGTCAAGGCAGCGCTCTAAACCAACTGAGCTAATGACCCCAAAATAATGGGGTAAAGGTAAAACTAATTTCGGATTAAGAAAACATAAATTAAGACTCTAAGGCAATCAAATTGCCATCTAACGGCTGTATATTTTTATTAACTGTTCATAAAACCGTTAATCAATCATAAATAAACTTTCTTCGCTTGCTTCTCTAAACACCTATTATTTTGCACTTTATGGATTTTTCGAATACACAAAAACTCAACATTATCTAAATTGACCATTTGTTGCACTATTGGTAACATCAGAAATACGTATTTTGCAAAAACCGTATTAGATTTACTCGGTTTCATTAAAAGTCACCCAATTATTTTAAAAGAAGTGTGAGCCACAATTCATTTTGAATACAGAAAGTACTTACTTGAAAACGATACTAAATCAATTCATTCTCAACCGGAACAAACAAACCAGAACCAAGAATTATGATAGCGTTAGAATTCACAACTTTTTTAGGGCGTTTTCACCCACTATTCGTACACCTTCCAATAGGCTTTCTCTTCCTAGCTATTGTACTGGAATGGTATGAGAGCTTTAGAAAAACCGAAGTCAAAAGTAAATTAATTCCAATAGCATGGTTACTAGGGGCACTAAGTGCCGCAGGAGCAGCCATTACAGGTTGGTTTTTGGGAGAAACAGGATTATATGAAGAAGAATATCTATTTTCTCACCGGTGGCTTGGTGTAGCTCTTGTAATAGTTGCATTTATAGGATGGTATTTAAAAAGCAAACCAAAAGCTTTCCCTGTTAAGCTACAGCATGGTTTTAATGTACTTCTCCTAGCTATGCTCTTCATTGAAGGCCACAAAGGAGGAAATTTAACGCATGGTGAAACCTATTTAACAGAATACGCACCTGCACCCATCCAAAAACTTATGGGTGGCGCAGAAGAAAAAGATACTCTTCCTAAATTTGCAACACCGGACTCTGTAAAAGTCTATGCTGATTTAGTAGCTCCAATTTTTGAGGCCAAATGCATAGGTTGTCATAGTGATGAAATAAAAAGAGGCGGACTTAACATGAGCCACCCTGATTCCTTAAGAATGGGTGGCGAGAGCGAGAACGTCATTGCAGCTGGCAATACGGAAGGAAGCGAATTATTCAAAAGAATTACACTTCCGCCTAAGAATATAAAATTCATGCCCCCTACCAACAACGCACTCACATATGATGAGATTAAAACCGTAGAGTGGTGGATCGAGCAAGGCGCCCCTTTTGAAGGTTCCCTTGCAAGTTTAAAGGTTACCGAAAATATTAAACCTATTTTACTAAGGAGATATGGCATTGATACTAATCCAAAACCATGGTATGAAACCGTACAACTTCAAAAATTAGATAGCACCAAACTATCAAAATTAATACAAACTGGTTTTCAAGTTAAAACTTTAGGTCCTGACAATTCCTTATTGGACATTAAATACTCAGGTTCCGATCTTACCAAAGAGAAACTCTCTGAGCTTGAAAAAGTAAAAGAATACGTTACTTGGCTATCCCTTGCCAATAGTAATGTTTCTGATGAATGGCTTTCTAGCGTTTCGCAATTCACTAACCTGACCCGTTTGGAACTAGAGAAAACAGAAATATCAGATAAGGGAGTAGCACATTTATCCGGATTAGAGCATTTAGAGGCGCTTAATCTTTACGGCACCAAAGTAACGGATGCTTGCCTACCTTATATAGAGAAAATTAGTAGCCTTAAACGTGTTTATCTTTGGCAAACAGGCGTAAGCCCACAAACTGCCAAAAGCACGCAAGAAAACAACGAGAAGTTAAAAATTGTAATTGGAAAAGGCTAAGGCAGACAGAATAAGTTTTATAACTAAAAAGTGGTATCTAAAATTATTTAGATATCACTTTTTTTATTGGCCTAAATCCTTTTTTCATAGAGTAGATTACTTGAAAAACTCGTTTTAAAACCAAAAAATCCTCAAACATTTAATGCTTGAGGATTCTGGTGGGCAATGAGGGATTCGAACCCCCGACCCCCTCGGTGTAAACGAGGTGCTCTGAACCAACTGAGCTAATTGCCCTAAAAGGTGTGCAAATATAAGACTCTTTTTTACTTCTCAAAAGAAAAAAGAAAAAAAATTAAATTACTTCTGAAACAGTGAACGTACTACCACCAACGAAGATAAAATCTTGCGGTCCGGCCTCTGCCAAAGCGACATCATACGCAGCCTTAACCGTGGAAAAACTTTTACCCGTTAAACCAAATTCCTCCGCCCTGTCTACCAACTCATTAACCTCTAATCCACGAGAAATTTGAGGAGACGTAAAATAATATTCCGCTTCCTTCGGGAACAATGGCAGTATGGCATTTAAGTCTTTGCCTTTTACAAAACCAAGGACAAAAAATAATTTTTTAAATTTCTGTTTCTTCACCTGATTGACCACAATAGATAATCCTTCTTTATTATGTGCCGTATCACAAATCACCTTTGGGCTATCCTGCAGTTGCTGCCACCTACCCATTAAACCTGTGTTTTGGACGACATTAAGAAGCCCCAAGCGTATTTGCTCATGAGTTATGGAAAAATTGTTCAGCTGTCTTACAACAGCTAATACTCCGTTTATATTCTTTTCCTGATACGCACCTAAAAGCGAAGTTTCAAAAACCTCATCGATTTCCTTTTCGGCATATATGAGCCTGGCATTTTTTAACTCAGCTACATTTTGAAAAGTTTCTGCAGTCTCTCGTTGAAATTCACTAATCACTACAGTAACATTTTCTTTAATAATTCCCGCTTTCTCAAAAGCTATTTTAGGCAAAGTATCGCCTAGCATATCCGTATGATCAAATCCTATATTGGTAATGAGACTTACCTCTGGAGTAATAATATTAGTAGAATCCAACCTTCCTCCCAAACCAACCTCTATCACGGCAACATCAACTTTTTCCTTAGCAAAATAGTCAAAGGCCATACCTACGGTCATTTCAAAAAAGGACAAATGGTTATTTTCAAAAAAAGATTGATTTCTGGCTATAAATTCAACCACGAAATTCTCAGCTACGCATTCGCCATTTATACGAATACGTTCCCGAAAATCTTTTAAGTGAGGGGAAGTATACAAACCAACCTTATAACCGGCTTCTTGAAGAATAGATGCCAACATATGACTACTAGAACCTTTTCCGTTGGTCCCAGCAACGTGAATACTTTTAAACTTCGTTTCTGGATTATGCAGGTGGGCAGTAAATTGTTTAATACCATTAAGTTTGGCATTAAAAGCAACTTTACCTTTTTGCTGATACATTGGAAGTTGCCCGAACATCCAATCCAAAGTTTCCTGATAGGTCACTCTCCCAATTTAAAGTTGACTACCACAAACCCTACTTGCTGACTTGGCGCATTGGAATCCAGATTCCATTTATGCTTGAAAGCGGTTTTCTTTGCTGGATCTAACAGGCATTGACTATTATTCGTAGTCCCCTTAACACCTGGTGTAGCACTAATAACGTTCCCGTTTCGGTCTACTATGATTTTCACCACTACCCTACCTTCTTCATTACATTGCTGCTTTACCTGACCTTTACCGACCAAAGAACGGCCATTAAGTCCATATCCTCCTGTTCCGCTTCCAGAACCAGGGCTACCGTAATAACTTGTTGCATAAGGGTCACCATCTGATTGACCTTTGTCTCCCGCTCTGTTATCATCACCTTCACTACCTGAAGCATTACCATCAGATTTACTGATACCACCAATAAGGGCATCTAGCTTTTTCTTTTTAGCTTCTTGCTCTTTACGAGCCTTCTCTTCAGCAGCTTTCTTTTCTTGAGCTTTTTTTACAGCTTTGGCCTTGGCTTTTTTCTGAGCATCTTCCGCTTTTTTCTTGGCAGCCTTCTCCGCTTCTTCAGCTTTCTTTTTAGCTTCTTGTGCTTTTTTAATTTTAATGGATTCCTCGTTCTCTTGCGTCAACACCTTTTCTGCAGGTGCCTCTTCTACAACTACTTCCTCGGGCGCATCTTCTACAACCTCCTCTATCTCTTCAACAACTTCTTCTTGTTTTGAAGGTTCTACTGGTGGGGTTTCAACCGGTTCTGAACGAATTTTATCTTTTGGTTGTACCGCACCACTACCAAAGTCTGTAGTACCGAAATTAACGGAAATCCCGTTTTCGATAGGTGGGTCCATATAGGTAAGGCCTATATAGAACAATACAAGCAAAAGCACACTTAGCAGAAAAGTAGTAAGTGTGAATGATTTTTTTTTGTGTCTCGTGTCTAGGAATGACATTAATCTGGTCGCACAGCCAAGATTACCTTATAACTATTTCTATTGGCAATATCCATAACGTTAACCGCTTCTTTGATGGCAACGCTCTCTTCTGCCCTTAAAATAATAGTGGGTTTATCTTGTCCTTCTAGTGCCTTTTTTAGTTCAATTTCTATGTATTCTCCGTTAATTTTCTCGTTGTTAACGTAGTATTGTAAGTTCTTATCTATACTTACAGATACGTTTTGTGTATTTGTAGACTTTCCTTTTGCTTTAGGCAATAGTAAATCTAAAGCATTGGGTGAGTTTGCAGTAAGCATGAAAAATATCAACAACAGAAATACAATATCTGTCATAGAAGACATGCTAAAATCCGGACTAACCTTGTTTCTTCCCTTTAATTTCATGTTTCGTGAATTACAAAGGTTCGTTCAACAAGTCTAAAAACTCTACGGCATTAGCCTCCATTTTATGAACCACTTTATCGGTTCTGTTCACAAGGTGGTTATATCCTATATACGCTATAATACCAACAATAAGTCCCGCAACGGTAGTAGTCATTGCAGTATAGATACCTGAAGCCAACGAGCCCATTTCGGCCTGACCTCCACTTGTAGCCATTTCATGGAATGCTAAAATCATACCAATTACAGTTCCTAAGAACCCGATCATTGGTGCAGCACCGGCAACAGTTGCCAAAATACTCACGTTCTTCTCCAATTTATAAACTTCCAAGGTACCAGCATTTTCAATAGCCGTATTGATATCATCCAATGGCTTTCCAATACGGGAAACTCCTTTTTCGGTTAATCTTGCTACTGGAGAATCAGTCTGCGCACAAAGTAACTTTGCAGCCTCCAATTTACCGTTGGTAACATGATCCCGAATTTGGTTCATAAAGTTGCTATCTATCTTTGAGGCCGCCTTAATAGCAAAAATACGCTCAAAGTAAATATAGAGTGCAACGAACAACATAATAAAAAGTACCGTTATAATGAGCACACTACCTGTACCGCCATTGAATATCAAATCGATAACGGAAAGTGTCTTCTCTTCTGACATAACATCCGCAGCTGCAGGATCTTGAGCCATATCTTGAAATAACATCATAGAATTCTTAGGTATTAGAGTTGCCACTATAACGGTATTTTATCGATTAAATTATGCGTTCAACACAAAATCTCTTAATAAAATAAAAGTTACGGCTCCTGAAACAAAACCGACCAATGCCAACCATGCTATTTTCTTCAAATACCAGAAGAAATCTATCTTCTCCATTCCCATTGCAACAACACCCGCAGCAGATCCGATAATCAACATACTACCACCTGTACCAGCTGAATACGCAATGAAATGCCATAGCGGATTATCCATTGGCTCCGAGAACATCCCTAAACTAGCCGCAACTAAAGGAACGTTGTCAATAACAGCAGAACCAATACCAAATAACATTACAACAATGTCCGTATTAGGAATAGCCTCATTTAAACTTTCTGCATAATGAAACAACATACCTAAAGACTCTAAAGCTGCAACCGCCAATAATATTCCTAAGAAGAATAATATACTAGGTAGTTCTATTTTTGAAAGTGAATGATGCACAGGGCTATGGTGTCCTGTTGTATCATCGCCTTCACCTTCTACATTTGAAATACTGAATTTTGAATTACTATAAATTTCGGCAAACGTAGCTACAACTGCCAATGAAAGCATCATCCCAACGTAAGGAGGTAAATGAGTAACCGTTTTAAAGAAAGGCACAAACACAATAGCGCTCAAACCCAAATACAACATTGTTGCCCCGTATCTAGACTTTGGTTCCTCCAAAGTGTTCATATCACTTTCAAGATTACCACTAAATGCCTTAAATCTACTAGCTATTAATACAGGTACTACCATACAAACTATAGAAGGCAGAAGAACGTGCTCCACTAACTGCAAAGCAGACACTTTGTTTGCGATCCACAACATCGTTGTTGTCACATCACCAATTGGCGACCATGCACCTCCTGCATTGGCGGTAATAATTATCATACCGGCAAACCACAAGCGTGTTTCCCTATCTTTAATTACCTTTTGTAATATGGTAATCAATACGATTGTTGCAGTTAAATTGTCTATTATAGCCGAAAGAATAAAGGCCAATATCGAAAACAACCATAACAGCTTTCGTTTACTTTTAGTTCGAATAAAACCTTTAATAGTAGCAAAACCATCAAAATAATCAATGATTTCTACAATGGTCATCGCCCCTAACAAAAAGACTAGAATTTCTGCCGTTTTCCCTAAGTGATGCAGTAGAATTTCATCAAGATGGGTGGGTTCGAGCTCCCTAAGCTGCGTATTAACCTCAAAGACATCCATATGGGTTAAAGCAATTATAGCCCAAAGAATAGCCATCATGGCAAGAGCCGGAATTAGCTTGTCAATTTTAAGGTTATGTTCAAGGGTAATCGCAAGATAACCTGCGAGGAATACAATGATAATAATGGTCTCCATACTCAATCTATTTATATTAGTTGTTTTAATGCAATTTCAAATGCCGTTTGGCTGATATTCTCTTTTGAAGGATTTTGTTTATAGGTGTTCAAGATAGCTTTTCGGATGGTTTCCGAAGTGTCATTAAAAATAAGCTTATCATCAATACCTACTCTTTTTTCCATAAAGTAGGCAAAAACGCGAGCCATTCCACAGTTAGATATAAAATCAGGTATTAAACTTACCTTACCATCTGTGTACTCCATTATGGGACCGAAGAAAATCTCTTTATCCGCAAAAGGCACATTTGCCCCGCAGGAAATAACTTCCAACCCCGCATCAATTAAACTACTTATTTGATCTTTGGTTACTAACCGCGACGCTGCGCAAGGTGCAAAAATTTCTGTTTGCAAGGACCAGATGCGTTCATTGATTTCCTCAAAAGGAATCATCTCATCCACCCCTGCCATCAAATTATTACCATCCTTATTAAGGAAAAACGTCTTAATTTCTTCAAACGAAAATCCATCCTCATTGATTACGCCTCCGGCGCGATCTATAATACCAACTATTTTAGCACCCATTTGCGCCAAATAGTACGCTGCAGCACTACCTACATTGCCAAACCCCTGGATCACCGCTCTTTTACCTACTACATTACCTCCGTAAATATCATAATAATGTTTTACGGCTTCGGCAACGCCGTAACCTGTAATCATGTCTGCAACCGTATATTTTCTAGATACTTCCGGAGACAGATTACTATTCTCCAAAGCTTTTATCACCCCAAGGCGCAATTGTCCTATTCTATTAATTTTATCTGCTTCGGTTGGCCTAAAGTGACCATTAAAAACTCCTTCTTGCGGATGCCAAACACCAGCATCTTCCGTAATAGGTATAACCTCGTGTATTTCGTCTACATTAAGATCCCCACCTGTACCGTAATAACTTTTTAATAAAGGCGATACTGCATGGTACCAGCGTTCAAGGACCCCTTTTTTCCTAGGATCCTTTGGGTTAAAATTTATACCCGATTTAGCTCCGCCAATTGGTGGCCCGGAAACCGTAAATTTAACTTCCATTGTTTTTGCCAGCGAAAGCACCTCGTTCATATCCAACCCTTCTCGCATTCTTGTTCCGCCACCTGCTGCTCCTCCTCTCAGTGAATTTATGACCGTCCAACCTTCTGCTTCGGTCTCACTGTCTTTCCAATTAAAGACTATTTCCGGTGATTTATTCTCGTATGCCTGTAGTAACTCTTTCATTTTAAATTGATTTAAAAAATAGTATGACTCTAATTCCTTTCATTTGAAAATCTTTCTTTCTTTACGCCAAAACGGCGTTACTGCTGCGTCATAACTTTGTGTTTAAATCAATTCGAAAAACGAATTCAACAAATATAAAAATTTGGCTTGGGATAAAAAGTTTTTAACAGCTAATGAATCATCAATTTTTAAAAAAAATTAGCCAACAAAGCTAGGCTTCATATTTATTTCAGAAGCTTATATTTGTAGAAGCTCAACAAAAACACAAATAAACTATGGATTTCTCATTATCGGAAGAACATTTAATGATTAGGCAAGCCGCTCGTGATTTTGCACAAAATGAACTGCTGCCAGGCGTGATCGAAAGGGACGACGCTCAAAAATTCCCTGCGGAGCAAATTAAAAAGCTTGGAGAACTTGGTTTTCTAGGAATGATGACAGACATCAAGTATAATGGTAGTGGTATGGACACCCTATCTTATGTTATTGCAATGGAAGAACTCTCAAAAGTTGATGCATCAGCATCAGTTGTAGTTTCCGTGAACAATTCATTGGTTTGTTGGGGCCTGGAAGCTTTTGCAAGTGAAGAACAAAAACAAAAATACTTAACCCGCCTAGCTTCGGGAGAGGTTATAGGTGCATTCTGCCTTTCCGAGCCTGAAGCGGGTAGTGATGCTACTTCGCAAAAAACAACCGCTATAGACAAAGGAGACCATTATATATTGAATGGCACAAAAAACTGGATTACTAATGGCGGAACAGCTGACACATATTTGGTAATTGCACAAACAGACAAAGAAAAAGGACACAAAGGCATTAATGCTCTTATTGTTGAAAAAGGAATGCCCGGCTTTGAAATAGGACCAAAAGAAAACAAATTAGGCATCCGTGGTAGCGACACCCACTCCCTTAACTTTAACGATGTTAAAATTCCTAAAGAAAATAGAATAGGGGAAGATGGCTTTGGCTTTAAATTCGCTATGAAAACACTTGCCGGAGGACGCATAGGTATTGCCGCACAAGCTTTAGGTATTGCTGCAGGTGCTTATGAACTTGCCCTTAAATATTCAAAAGAAAGAAAAGCCTTTGGAACAGAAATAGCTAATCATCAAGCGATAGCTTTTAAATTGGCAGATATGCATGTGCAAATCGAAGCTGCAAGAAACTTAGTGTACAAATCTGCATGGCAAAAAGACCAAGGCCTTAATTACGACCTATCTGGGGCTATTGCTAAACTTTATGCCTCAAAAGTTGCTATGGACACTACTATAGAGGCCGTACAAATTCACGGAGGCAACGGTTTTGTTAAGGATTACCACGTAGAGCGCCTTATGAGAGATGCCAAGATAACGCAGATTTATGAAGGCACTTCTGAAATTCAAAAAATTGTAATTTCAAGAAGCATTCTAAAAGATTAGAATAAAAATAGCAAGACACCCCTTCATTTTTACCAAACCCTACCTATATACCAGAGTCAAACATAACAATACCATCAAAAACAGAGGGGGTCTTATTAAAAAGTTAAGAAATATAACAAATACCCCCTCAAAAAACCTTTCACAGGTCTACTGAATATGCTAATTTTACCATTCTGATAATTTTAGCTCACATAAAAACCATATCTGAATATTTTTCAACGTTTTATTTGAAACGTTGAATTTTTATTTGATTAGACAAAAATAGCTGCTAATTATTCATCAGAAATGCTATTTTTGGATAAATACCATAATCTATGACGTTGAAGAAGCAAGGGTTGTACCTACCGGAATTTGAACATGACAACTGTGGCGCAGGCTTTATCTGCAGCCTTAAAGGAAAGAAGTCTAATGACATTATCCACAAAGCACTGGAGATATTAGACAAGTTAGAGCACCGTGGTGCTGTTAGTTCAGATGGAAAGACTGGAGATGGTGCTGGTATACTTATAGATATACCTCATGATTTTTTTAAGGCAGTTTGTGATTTTGAACTTCCTGAACCAGGTAAATATGCTGTAGGTAACATATTTTTACCACAAAAAGAGAACCAGCGTGAATTCTGTACCTCTACTTTTGAAGAAAATATAAAAAAGCAAGGCCTAAAGTTATTAGGCTGGAGAGATGTTCCCGTAAACCGATCTATTCCTGGTCGTGTTGCAATGGAAACCGAGCCGTACGTTAAGCAAGTTTTCATAGCTAAAGAAAATGATGAGCAAGACTATTTTAACTTCAACCTAAAGTTGTTCATCGCAAGAAAAGTTACGGAACATGCCGTCATCAATTCAAAACTTTCGGAAAGCAAATTCTTCTACGTACCTAGCCTTTCAACAAAAATTATCATATTCAAAGGGCTTTTGATGCCTAAAGACATCAGCCTTTATTATAAAGATTTAATGGACCCTCGTGTGGTAACCCGTTTATCATTGGTTCACCAACGTTTTTCCACAAATACCTTCCCTACTTGGGATTTGGCACAACCTTTCCGTTACATGTGTCACAACGGAGAAATAAACACCCTTCGTGGTAACGTATCTAGAATGCGCTCACGCGAAGAATTATTAAAGAGCGATTGGTTTGGAGACGAAATAAAAAGTATCCTACCCGTTATACTTCCAGGGAAATCAGATTCAGCCACCATGGATATGGTTGTTGAATTATTGTTGATGACAGGAAGGTCTTTACCTGAGGTAATGATGATTTTAGTGCCAGAAGCATGGGAGAAGAATCCGGATATGTCCGAAGCTAAAAGAGCTTTTTACGAGTATCACTCTTGTATGATGGAACCATGGGACGGACCTGCATCTGTACCTTTTACTGACGGAAACTATATTGGAGCGGTACTTGACCGTAATGGTTTAAGACCATCACGATACACAGTAACTAAAGATGACTATGTAATTATGTCTTCTGAAACTGGTGTTGTAGAAATCGTTCCTGAAAATGTTGAATTTCACGGAAGATTGGAGCCGGGCAAGATGTTCTTGGTAAATATGGAAGAAGGCCGTATCATCAATGATGAAGAAATCAAAGAAGATATAGCCAGCCGCCAACCTTATAAAGAATGGTTAGATAAAAATCTAGTTCACCTTAAGGACATACCTTATAATGACTGCCCGCTATTTTTAGGTGAAGCTTCACTCGAAAAGCGTAAATCTGTTTTTGGTTATACGCTTGAAGATATTAATACCATTATCCTTCCAATGGGTAAAACGGCCAAAGAGCCTATTGGCTCTATGGGGTCTGATACTCCAATTGCAGTATTATCTCAGCGCCCACAGTTGATCTATAATTATTTCCAACAATTATTCGCTCAGGTAACGAACCCACCTTTGGATGGTATTCGTGAAGAATTGATTACGGATATTAGTCTTACCCTAGGTAGTGACCACAATATATTCGACTTCTCTGAATTACATTGTCGAAAACTAAAAATTCAGAATCCGGTTATATCCAAAGAAGATTTGGATAAAATCAAAAACTATGATGCTAGTCCTGACTATAAAGTAGTTTCCATCCCAACCCTTTACGAAATAAATAGAGGTCACAACGGTTTGGAAGACGCCTTAGAGTCTATTCTTGACCAAGCATCTAAAGCTATTGACCAGGGCGCGAACATCATCATCCTTTCGGATAGAAATGTAAACGAATCCCAAGCACCAATTCCTGCACTACTTGCCTGTTCCTATGTAAACAGTGGTCTTCAGCGTTTAGGAAAGCGAAGCAAACTAAGTGTTATTATTGAGTCTGCAGAACCAAGAGAAGTGCACCATTTCTGCCTATTGTTCGGTTTTGGAGCCAGTGCGATTAACCCGTACTTGGTAAACGAAATTATTGGAGAGCAGATAGAAGAGCATGACATTACCGACTTTACTTTTGAAGAGGCCGTTAAGAATTACAACAAGGCTATTGGCAAGGGTATTCTTAAAGTAATGAACAAAATTGGTATTTCTACGTTGAACTCATACCGAGGTTCTCAACTTTTTGAGTGTATTGGTATCAACAGTAAAGTGGTTGACAAATACTTCCCTAATACACCTACCCGTATTCAAGGTATCGGTCTATATCAAATAGAGAAAGAAGTTGCAAAGCGCCACAAGAAAGCTTTTAGCACAAAAGAAGTTGCTGCCAACCTTGACCTAGAAATAGGTGGAGAATATCGTTGGAGACGTGATGGCGAAAAACATATGTTCAACCCATTAACGGTTGCAAAACTTCAAAAAGCGGTACGTGGTAATGAGAACGACACCTATAAGGAGTATTCTTCTATGGTGAACGAACAGTCAAAAAATTTGATGACCATTCGTGGTTTATTCGAATTCTCTAATTATGACCCTATTCCATTGGAAGAGGTAGAACCATGGACTGAAATCGTAAAGCGCTTTAAGACCGGTGCTATGTCTTACGGGTCTATTAGTAAAGAAGCCCACGAGAACTTGGCTATTGCCATGAACCGTATTGGAGGTAAAAGTAATTCGGGTGAAGGAGGAGAAGATTCTGAGCGTTTCTACAAAAACGCTACGGGAGACTGGAAAAACAGCGCCATAAAACAAGTTGCATCAGGTCGTTTTGGAGTTACTTCCGATTACCTGACCAATGCAAAAGAAATACAGATTAAAATGGCACAGGGTGCCAAGCCAGGCGAAGGAGGTCAATTACCCGGTCCTAAAGTGAACCCATCCATTGCCAAAACTAGAAACTCTACGCCTTATGTAGGTTTAATTTCACCTCCACCACATCACGATATTTATTCGATTGAAGATTTATCGCAATTGATATATGATTTAAAATCAGCCAACAGAGAAGCACGTATAAACGTAAAATTAGTTTCTGAGGTTGGTGTAGGTACAGTTGCCGCAGGGGTTTCTAAAGCCAAAGCAGATGTTGTCCTTATTTCCGGATTTGACGGAGGTACGGGAGCATCTCCATTAACCTCATTAAAACATGCAGGTCTACCATGGGAACTTGGTGTTGCGGAAGCACAGCAAACCTTGGTAATGAATGACCTAAGAAACAGAATCGTTCTTGAATGTGACGGTCAGCTCAAAACAGGTCGTGATGTTGCAGTAGCGTGTTTATTAGGGGCAGAAGAGTTTGGTTTTGCCACAGCTCCACTTGTAGCTTCAGGTTGTATTATGATGCGTGTATGTCATTTGAACACTTGCCCAGTAGGTATTGCAACTCAAAACCCAGAATTACGTAAGAAATTTGCAGGAAAACCAGAGCATGTTGTAAACTACATGTACTTTGTGGCACAAGAATTACGAGAAATCATGGCTCAATTGGGTTTTAGAACCATCAACGAAATGGTTGGTCAAGTTCAAAAGCTAGACCGTAAGAAAGCAATTGACCATTACAAATCTGCAGGTATCGATTTAACTCCGATTTTATACGAAGTTGATGTACCGGCCGGAACTAAGTTTTACAATACCCAAGCTCAAACCCACGATATTGATAAATCAATTGAATTTGATATCATCGCAAAAGCGAATCCATCTTTATTTAGAAAAGAAAAACTAACATTAGATTTTCCTATTAAAAATACAGACCGTGCGGTTGGAGCCATTATCAGTAATGAAATTTCCAAAGTGTACGGAGCACAAGGGCTACCGATAAATACTTTAAAACTGAACTTTACAGGTTCAGCAGGACAAAGTTTTGGTGCTTTTGCCACCAGAGGTCTGACCATGACGGTAAATGGAAATACCAATGATTATCTAGGAAAAGGTTTATCTGGGGCTAAGCTAGTTATTAAGGTTCCTGAAAAATCTACTATCGTACCAGAGGACAACGTAATCACGGGTAATGTTACCCTTTATGGAGCCACAGCTGGTCGTGCTTATATTAACGGAAAGGCCGGTGAACGTTTCTGCGTTCGTAACTCCGGTGCCAAAGCCGTAGTAGAAGGTATTGGTGATCATGGTTGTGAATATATGACCGGCGGTGTTGCCGTGATTCTTGGTGAAGTTGGAAGAAACTTTGGTGCAGGTATGAGCGGTGGAATTGCTTTTATATATGATGCTAAAAATACCTTCAGGAAAAAATGTAATAACGACGACCTTAACTTATTATCGGTAACCGAAGATGAGGACATCAAGCAATTGAAAGATTTAATCGAAAGTCACTACAATGCTACTTTAAGTCCGCTTGCACAGCGCATTTTAGAGAAGTGGGAAGATTGCTTACCTAAATTCGTTAAGGTTTTACCAGAAGAATACAAACAGGCATTGTTACGTATGGAAAGAGAAAAATTAGAAACTATTTAAAGTCGAGAAATGGGAAAGATAACAGGATTTTTGGAATTCGATAGAAAAGTAGAATCGTACGCGCCTGTTGAAGATCGCGTGAAAAATTATAATGAATTTACTGTTCCTCTAAAAGAAACAGAACTTAAAGATCAAGGTGCTAGATGTATGGACTGCGGTATTCCGTTTTGCCATAGTGGTTGCCCATTGGGGAACTTAATTCCGGATTTTAATGATGCGGTATACCGTGCCAAATGGGAAAAAGCAGCTCAAATTTTACATTCAACGAACAACTTCCCGGAATTTACCGGTAGACTTTGTCCGGCTCCATGTGAAGAAGCCTGTGTATTAGGCATCAATGAAGACCCGGTAACTATTGAGAATATTGAGAAAAACATTGTTGAAACAGCCTTTGAAAAAGGTTGGATTGTTGCTCAGCCTCCTAAAAACAGAACCGACAAAAAGGTAGCTGTTGTAGGTTCTGGTCCTGCTGGCCTTGCAGCCGCTCAACAATTGAACCGTGCAGGCCATACCGTTACCGTTTTTGAAAGAGACGAAAAACCAGGTGGTCTTTTGCGTTATGGTATTCCTGATTTTAAGATGGAAAAACACATCATAGACCGTAGGCTTAAAGTTTTAGAAGAAGAAGGTATAGAGTTCAAATGTGATGTTCATGTAGGAAAGGATATTTCTGGCGAGGATCTTAAAAACGATTTTGATGCCGTAGTACTTTCAGGTGGAGCAACTGTTCGCAGAAACCTACCTATAGAAGGTGCAGACCTAAAAGGTGTTGTCCAAGCTATGGATTTCTTACCACAAAACAACAGAAGAGTAGACGGAGTCAAAACTTTTGAAAATGAAATAATGGCTACCGGCAAGGACGTTGTTGTTATTGGTGGTGGTGATACTGGTTCTGACTGTATAGGAACATCTATAAGACACGGTGCAACTTCTGTTTCTAACTTTGAAATTATGCCAATGTCTACCGTAGAAAGACCTGAAGGACAACCTTGGCCTTTCTGGCCTATGCGTTTAAAAACGAGTACTTCTCATAAAGAAGGTGCAGAACGTTTTTTCAGCATATCTACCAAAAAATTCTTGGGAGATAAGGACGGTAATTTAACAGGACTAGTTACTTCTGAAGTAGAATGGATTAAAACCCCAGGACAACGCCCACAACTAAAAGAAGTTGCTGGCACGGAGAAAGAATGGAAATGTGAACTAGCTCTTTTAGCATTAGGATTTACTGGTTCTGAAATGACAATTGCCGAGCAATTAGGTATTGAAGCGGACGGCAGAACTAACATTAAAGCTAGCGAAGCTGATTATAAAACAAACGTACCGGGTATATTTGCTGCTGGTGATCAAAGACGTGGCCAATCCTTAATTGTTTGGGCTATTTCAGAGGGTCGTCAAGCTGCATATCATGTAGACACTTACCTTATGGGAGAATCTGCCCTACCATTAAAAGGCGAAGGAGATTTACCAAGGGTATAGCCCAGGGTTAGTTTTATAGACTAGATTTTATACGATCCAACCCAATTAAATTGGGTTGGATTTTTTTATCTACTACCATTCTCGTAGTAAAAACAGTATCTGCTTCTGTTATGAACATTAAAAAAGTTCTCTTTTATATGATTATTAGTGCTTTAGCCTTCACTCTAATGAATGTTGCCGTGAAGCAATTACAGCACTATAGTGTTTATCAAATTGTATTCTTTAGAGGTTTTGGTTCCTTTATTCTCACCATGGCTATCCTGAAGCAATTAAAGATTCCCATATTGGGGAACAACAAGAAATTACTTGTTCTTAGAGCCATTGTTGGAACGAGCTCAATGACCCTATTTTTTATGTCTTTGAAATACCTTTCCGCCGGAACGGCCGTTTCATTACGATACCTAGCCCCCATTTTTTCGGCTATTTTTGCTATATTCCTTCTAAAGGAAAAGGTAAAGCCTATTCAATGGTTATTCTTTATTGTTTCTTTTATTGGAGTTCTTACGCTAAAAGGTTTGGATACTCATTTAGACAGTACCGGGCTCACACTTGTTTTTGGTGCGGCCGTCCTTAGCGGTCTCGTCTACATTATCATCAGTAAAATAGGAAAAAGAGACCATCCTATTGTTATTGTGAACTACTTCATGTTTACAGCTACTATTTTTGGAGGACTATTAATGATTCCATATTGGCAAAATCCAATAGGAATAGATTGGTTGTTTCTTTCAACTTTAGGTTTTTTCGGATTCATTGGTCAATTGTACATGACCAAAGCGTTTCAAATAGCATCAAACAACCTTGTTGCACCTTTTAAGTACCTAGAAGTACTTTTTACCGGACTAATTGGTTTTATGTGGCTAGGTGAAATATATACTATCTGGAGCTTAGTTGGTATACTCTTAATTATCGCAGGCCTCGTAATGAATGTTGCTTACAAGGCCCGTGACAAAAGATATACTATTAAATCTTAAATGACCAAGAGCATCTTGTTTTTAAAAACACCGTCCGGATTAATAATCATTTTCTTGGGCACTATTATCCTGAGAAATTTTCCATTCTCTCCAAACAAAGGTCATTGCCTCTAATATTTCAGGTTGATCTTTGGAAAGTTCTATTTTTTCACCCGGATCATTCTTAATATTATAAAGTTCAAAATGTTTTCCCGTATCATTACTATAAATCTTATACTCATTGTCCATTAACGCAGCCTGATTTTTAAACTCAAAAGCTAAAGGAGCAGTCCTTTGTTTAACTTTTCCCTGTACAATGGGTAGCAAATCGATTCCATCATACGGACGCTCATTTTTCTTTAAATCGACGTTTAGTATATTTGCTATAGTTGGAAAATAGTCTGATGTGAAACAAGGAACTTCTACTTTGATGCCGGGTGCTATCTTACCCTGCCACTCCATAATTCCCGGCACACGTATGCCACCTTCATATAGACTTCTTTTTCTTCCTTTAAGTTGCTTGGTTATTCCTTGGGTTCTACCGGAAACCGATTTTCCCTCAGGGCCGTTATCACTCGTATAAAAAAGAATGGTATTCTCTGCTATACCCAATTCTTTCAATTTAGCCCTAAGACGCCCTACCTGTTTATCCATAGCCGAAATAACCCCATAGTAATGTTGTTGGTCCTCGGAGAGATCTTTATAAAGGTTACGATCTTCATCTCCAGCGATAACCGGCAAATGTGGCGTATGAAACCAAATAATACTTAAAAAAGGATTTTTGCTTTTTACAGCATTCTCAATAAAAGGAATAGCCCTATCCATAATTATCCGAGAATCATCTCCTTCTAAATTATCCGTTGCTATTTCATCAGGCCCTGTCCAGTACGAAGTATTAAAAGGCATCCCTTCAACCAAGTCTCCATTGACGTCACCAGATGATTGTGGCGGTGTAATCATAGGATTCCAAGTTGGTACTTTAGATTCGGTAACAAAATTAACGTCAAATCCATGATCCCAAGGCGGCGCATACTCTCCATCAAATTTTGGTCTTCCTCCTCTATTTGCCTCTACCGTATCACGTGTTAACGTGCCTAAATGCCATTTTCCAAAATGACCTGTAGTATAGCCCACATCTTTTACCATTTCACCCAAAGTAATCTCTTGCGGTTTTATGTGACCGCAATTGGCATGACATATTCCATAGCGCAAAGGATGCCTACCAGTCATAACACTACCCCTTGTTGGAGAACACACGGCTGATGCGGCATAGAAACGTTCAAAAACAGCTCCATTACTTGCCATTTTATCTAGATTAGGCGTATTTAAATGTGAATGCCCATTATAACCTGTATCTCCCCAGCCTTGATCATCTGCCATAAGCAAGATAATGTTTGGTTTCTCTGGATTTGCAGTTTCAAGACCTGCTCTTCTCTCTTTTTCAGCACAGTTTAACAAAGTGCTCAATGCAAAAAATACGCTTACTATTAACTTCATATTCAGTTTTAAGTTTACACTAGAGTTTTCCAAAAACATAAATTCATATCATGGAAAATCGCCATAACTCTTAACTAAATGTTCCCTTTTTTGTTGCAAGTACAATTTAGTGTGGTTATCTCTTATGCACTAAGCTATTTTCATAAAGTATAGACTTTAGCCAACTACTACTCAAAACTTTTTATACTCACCTGTTTTGCTGGCCAATAGTCCTCTTTTCTAAATTCAAATTTAGTTGGCTCATAGTTACCTACTAAAGTTACGTCTGCTTTCTCCGGTATTTCTAAGTCAAGAGACCAAAATACACCGTTTACCAATAACCTTCTTGTTCCTTCTATTAAAAGGTCATTTGCAGCACCAACGGTAGAAGTAAAAGCTTTCCCTTTTTTTCCCTCTGGTAATTGATAACTCTTAATCCAAGTTACCGGCATTAATTCATCTCCAAGATTCTCTCCGTCTTTATTGGTCGTTGCTATTTCGTCATCGGTAGGTTTCATTCCATAAAAGACATCACTTTCATCAAATTCGCCCTTTCTGTTCATTACCTGACCTAAAATGATAGGCTGAGAATCTCCAGGAAGAGGAAGCCTTACACCGTACACATCACTAGCACCCCAAACGTCACCATCAGAAATACCGTTAGTAATACCGGTTGTATTGGCCCCTATAGCAACCATACCTTTTGTACTTTGGTGTTTGTGGTGACCATGATGACTAATCCATTTTTCACCAAGAACCAAACGTCCAAACCCGCCATGCCACTCTATTTTATCACCTTCATAATTATGACTATAATATGCATAGTCGGAATCTGAATCTTTAGGAAAATTGAATGCATGAGTAGCCGTTCTAAGCCCCATTACCGGCTTTCCTGATTTTAAATAATCATCAATAAATTTCATTTGGTTATCCGGCAACGCACGGAAACGCGTAAAAACCACCATCATATCTGCCGAAGCCAAAGCTTCCAAACCTGGAATATTCTTTACATAATTGGCGTTAATAATACCAGGCTTATCCTCTTCTTGAGCGAACAAAACGGTACATTTAAAACCATGATGTTTAGAAAGAATTTTTGCCAATTGCGGCAAAGCTTCTTCTGAACGGTATTCTTCATCTCCCGAAATCATTACAATATGTTTCGCATTTTCATCGGCACCTTCAAAGGTTAACCACTTTTTTGGAGAATCTACCTCTTGAGCCACTTCAGGTTCTTTTGTTACGGTGTTTTTCTGCTCTTTACACGCAAATAAAAATAGACAAATAACAATTGGCAATACATTTTTCATTCTGTTCAAGTTTTAAAGGTGCTTATTTGGTCATTCCCAATCCTTCGGATATGAGTTTAAATCCTTCTGTATATACTTCTTCTACGGGAGAGTAATTTCGCCATACATTAATAGCGTTGGCAAATTCAGGTATGGTTGTGCTAAATGCCTCTATAGTCACCCAACCTTTGTATTCAATTTCTTTTAAGGCTGTAAAAACATCTGGCCAGTTTATCTGGCCTCTACCAGGTGTTCCCCTATCGTTCTCACTAATATGCACATGCTTTAAATACGGAGCTATGGTTTTTATAGCTCCAGATTGGCTTTTCTCTTCAATATTGGCATGATGAGTATCAAACATGGCACCCAAATTTGGATGATTTACTTCTTTTACCATATCACCTAAATCTGCCATTGTATTATATAGGTAACACTCAAATCTATTAACGGCTTCAGGGGTAAGCACAATATTGGCACCTTTGGCATACTCAGCTGCTTTTAGCAACATCTCATTGCTCCATTTTTTTTCCTCTAAAGTAGGTGGCTGTCTTGTAAACAAGGCGAAAGTAGAATGAAACGGACCACATAAAACCTCTGCATTAGCTGCCGCACCCATATCAATAGACCACTTTAAACGCTCTAACCCTGCTTCTCTAACCTTTTTATCAGGACTAGCTATATTCTGTTCTGCAGATAAAGACGCTACCCCAGTAATACCCATATCCATACCCGAAAAATGATTTCCTAATTGCGAATAGTATTTTTCACTACCCTCTCCAAAAAAAAGTTCAACGCCGTCGTATCCGGTTTCTTTTAGTGTATCTACAATACCAAAGTGCTGCTCCGTGACATGGTTTGTCCACAGCAACATATTCATTCCTATTTTCATTCTATAATGGTTAATTTAAAATCTAGTATATATGTTGTAAAAGCTAAATTTTACTGCGCCTTTCTTCCGTATTTGACTATTATGCGCTATAAATTCTAAGCAATTAACAAATCTAGCACTTAATGAAACTTCAAAATTCCTTTATTTTCTTAAAGGTTGATACTTTTTTTCCCTATTCCAAGGTAAATTCCACTCACTTTTATAAGACTAGACTGGAGTTTGAATATTTAAAAATAACTTTCTGTACTCAAGCGGACTCATATCTGTAATAGACTTAAATTGTCTATTAAAATTGGATAAGGCGTTATAACCACACTCATAACTAATTTGAGAAATATTAAAATTATCTTCCAACAATAATTTTCTTGCATGCCCTATTCGTATTTCATTCACAAAACGTGTAAAAGTCTTATTGGCCCTAGGCTTAAAGTATCTACAGAAAGAAGTAGTAGTCATATTTAACAAGCTCGATGCTTCATCTAGAGATATATTGGTCTTAAAATTTGTCATTACATAATCATATACTTTACGCATTTTTTCTGCATCGCCTCCTTTAAACGCATTCATATAGTTAGGGCTAGCTAATATTGAATATTCCGTACTATTTGCTAACGTATCTAAAATTTCCAAAAGTTTTAAAATCCGCTTAAACCCCTTTTGTTTATCAAGGTCCAAAAGAAACCTTATTATAATTTCTCTTGTTTCCCCATGAAATTCTATTCCGCGTAATGAGTGCGCAACAAGTTTATTAATTTTATAAAACTCTTCCATCTCAAGAAGAGGCTCACTTAAAAGCACATGATCAAAGTAAATCACCAACCCTCTAGTAGACAACCCACTATCTTTCTTAAAATAGGCATTATCATTTCTCCATAAGTGCGGTAAATTAGGTCCTGTCATAACCAAATCTCCCTTCTTAAAATTCTGAACATGGTCTCCAATAAACCGGGTACCTTCACCCTCCATAATGTATGAAATCTGAAACTCAGGATGAAAGTGCCAATTGGGGTTAAAAAAAGGACCAATTAGGTCTTTATATATAAAAGTTTCCTTTGGAGTTAACGTTTTTTCAATACTTGGAACACTCATAAATTTTCTTTATAAATCCGTTTAATCATCAATATAAGATAAAAAAGTACCAACTTTTAGTAAGATACAGGATAATTTAATTCAAAATGTATCATAGTTTTGTCTACACTCGCACTAACATTCTAATTTTATTTACACTTTTTTAAAAATAGCTCAGCTAATGTGGATACAAATTCCGATATTAACAAGTGTAAAAAGTACAATAATAACTTAAACTTATTAATTTCACGCCAATCAATCAAAATAATAGCTTAAACCAAATCAGCATTAACTCAATTCTCAAAACAATTTATTCAGCATATTATGAAAATTATTAAAAAAACCAGCATCGGAAGGCTCTTCACTACCTGCGCTGTTGCTATTTGCTTTTTAGCATGTAGCGAAAAACAAAGTAATACTCTTACTCTAGAAAAAAATTCCCGAATTGTTTTAGTTGGAAATAATTTAGGATCAAGGATGATGGAATTTGGGCATTTTGAAACAGAAATGCAATTAAGGTTCCCCAACGACTCTTTATATATTAGAAATATGTGTGATGGCGGAAACACTCCTGCCTTTAGACCACATGCGGCAAGAAAATCGCCATGGGCTTTTCCCGGTGCTGACAAGTTTGAACATGACCCAGGTAGTAAAATACATTTTGTTGAAGATGACGGCGGCCACCAATCCGGTAGTGTCGGCCACTTTCCAACTCCTGACGAATGGATTACAAGCTTAAAACCAGACATTATAGTTGCATTTTTTGGCTATATCGAATCCTTTGAAGGTCAAGAAGGGCTATCAAACTACAGAGAAGAATTACGTGCATTTATAAAACACACTTTAAGCACCAAATATAATGGTCAAGCACCTCCTCAACTGGCAATTGTTTCTCCAATTGCATTTGAAAATCTATCTGATAAGATGGATTTACCAGATGGCACTAAGGAAAATCAAAATTTAGCGCTTTATACAGAAGCAATGAGAGAAGTATCTGCCGAAGAGGGCGTACTTTTTGTTGATGCCTTTGATGCTACTAAAAACTGGTACGAAACTGAAAGTGAAGACCTGACCCAAGACGGATTTCAACTTACGGACTCAGGTTATAAAAAATTTGGCAAACTATTGGCCGATGACATTTTTGGAAAGAAACAGGCAGATGAGACCAACCGTCAACTAGTACATGATGCCGTTCAAGAAAAGAACTGGTTTTGGCTCAATGATTTTAAAATACCAAATAGCGTACATGTATACGGAAGAAGATATGATCCTTATGGACCAGAAAACTACCCGTTTGAAATAGCCAAAATTCGTGAAATGACTGCCATCCGAGATATTGCAATCTGGGAAGCAATTCATGGTGAAAAAATGGATTTAGCCGCTGCTGATGCTAAAACCAAGAAACTTCCCGAGGTAAAGACCAATTACAAGGCTAGTGAAAAAAATGGTAATCCAGAATATCTATATGGCAAAGAAGCACTGGCACAAATTAAAACAGCCCCTGGCTATAAAGTAGAACTTTTTGCTTCAGAAGAACAATTTCCTGACTTAGCAAACCCCGTACAAATGTCTTTTGACAATAAAGGAAGGCTGTGGGTTGCCGTAATGCCAAGTTACCCGCACTACAAAGCAGGTGACAGCAAACCAAATGATAAGCTTCTTATATTTGAAGATACGGATGGTGATAACAAAGCCGATAAGCAAACTGTTTTTGCAGATGGCCTTCACCTTACTATTGGTTTTGAATTTGCTCCAGAGGGTGTTTACATGTCTCAGGGAACCAACCTGATACTATTAAAGGATACAGATGGTGATGATAAAGCCGATAAAAAAGAAGTTATTTTAAGCGGATTTGATGACCATGATACCCACCATGCTATTAGTGCATTTACAACAGACCCGTCAGGCGCTATATTTATGGGGGAAGGAACTTTTCTTCATTCCAATGTAGAAACAGCTTATGGAAGTGTGAGAGGTTCTAACGGCGGATTTTATAGATACAGCCCCCAAAGACATCATCTGGAGCGCACCGCTCAATTAGCTATACCAAACCCATGGGGAATTGCTTTTGACGATTGGGGTCAACCTTTCTTTGAACATACTTCCGGACCTGCCGCTACTTGGATGATGCCGGGAACTATCGTTCCTCGTTACGGAGTAAGTTCTCCTATTCCCGAAAATCTTATTGAAAAAGAACATTTAGTAAGACCAACCTCTGGCTTAGAGTTCGTCTCTAGTAGCCATTTTCCCGATAATATTCAAGGTGATATGTTAATCAATAACACTATTGGCTTTAGAGGAACCAAACAGCACAAAATGGTAGATGACCCAGAAACTGCTGGTTACCTAAGTGAGCACAGAAAAGACCTGATTTTTTCTGATGATAAAAACTTTAGACCGGTTGATATGGAGTTTGCTCCAGATGGTTCTCTCTACTTTTTAGATTGGAGTAATGTATTAATTGGCCATATGCAGCATAATGCACGTGATCCATTAAGAGACCACGTACATGGTAGAATATATAGAGTTACCTATCCTTCAAGACCTTTGGTTAAACCTGCTAAAGTTGCGGACGCCACTATTGAAGAGCTATTGGATAACTTAAAACTACAAGAATACAGAACTCGCTATCGTACCAAGAGGGAACTTAGAGCCCGTGATGCTGAAGAGGTTCTATCAAAATTAGACACATGGGTCGCTAGTTTAGATAAAAACGACCCTCGTTATGAACATCATTTATTAGAAGGACTATGGGTTACTTGGGGATTAAACCAAATTGATAAGGACCTATTGACCCAACTATTGCAAGCTAAAGATTTTAGAGCACGTGCTGCTGCAGTAAACGTTCTTAAATATACCGGTCACCAAATAGATAATCAAGCTGATTTGTTGATGCAAGCCGCTAAAGATGACAACCCACGTGTGCGTTTAGAAGCATTGGTTTCAGCATCTAGACTCGGTAAAGACATTGGTATTCCAATCATTACAGAAGCTGGTAAAAAAGGTCTGGATAAATGGATGGAACGCCCATACGAAGCTGCTCTTGCACATTTAAACGGACATAGAGCTGGTGAAAAAGCAAAAGATGTTATCGAAACAGATTTAAAAGGAAAGGATTTAGAACTTTTAATGGCTGGACAAGAAATTTATGAGCGTGATGGGTATTGTGCTACTTGTCACCAATCTGATGGAGAAGGATTAAGTGCTGCCGGTTTCCCACCCCTAGCAGGATCAAAATGGGTAACGGGTAGTGAAGAAAGATTAATAAAGCTTACTACAAACGGAATCATGGGTCCTATTGAAGTAAAAGGCAAAAAATATCCCGGCCAAGTACCTATGACCCCATTTGGAAAATTATTGAATGAAGAGGAAACAGCCGCTGTATTAACTTATGTAAGAAACACATTCGGTAATAAAGCTTCCCCAATTTCTGTTGAAAAAGTTAAAGAAGTACGTGAGCAAATTAAAGACAAGGAAGGTTTCTATTCTCCGGAAGAACTTCTACAGGAACATCCAATGAAATAAATCACATTTAATTTTCTCTAAAAAAAAGCTCTTCCAATTAAATGGAAGAGCTTTTTTAGTTTTATTCAAATTCCTACTATTTTATCCTTTCTACCAAACACCTATTCTTGGGAAAATAATAGGTGTTTTATAAAATCACATCTATTCTAGATATAAAATAGAATACGTTTCTATTGCTTAACATCAAGAATTAAATTAGTTACCCTTCTTTGTTATCCTGCACTTCGCCTCTGTTATTTACAACGTTTTTTGATTAATATCCACAAGCACAAAATTCATCTGAAAACATAAAAAAATGAGTATTTAGTACTAAAATTTACAAAACCATAATTAGCTACTTATTAATATGTGCTATTCCTAAAAAGAATAGCCGTAAAATATCAATACCATACAAAATGACAAAAAAGTACCAATAATTGTATTTTTTCAGGTGTACAGGCATCAATCATACGATTACATTTGAAATAAAATCCCCCTAACTGATTCATCAACCTAAACAACTAGACTATGATCTCAACATCATCACCCTTTAAGATCAAACAACTTTGCTTCTTACTGGGTATTCAAATTGTATGTCTCCAGACTGCTTTTGGAGCAAGTTTATCTATCGATAATTTCGATAGATATTCAAATGAAAATGACATTGTTCGATATACTTTATCGAATGAACAGGACAACGTAATTACGGGTACAATTAATGACCAGGGCAATCAACCTTTACCCGGTGCAAGTATTATTGAAAAAGGTACAACAAACGGTGTCACCTCAGATTTTGATGGGAATTTTTCCATTGAAGTTAGTAGCGAAAATGCCGTGCTTGTCATATCCTACATAGGATATACCACTACAGAAATACCGGTCAATGGCCAAAGCAATATAACCGTTAGCCTGGAAGAGAGTGCAGCGGCCTTAGATGAAGTGGTTCTCATTGGTTATGGTACCCAGAAAAAAAGTGACCTTACAGGAGCGGTAGGCTCGGTAAAAGCTGAGGAACTTGCCGAAAGACCAGCGGCCTCAATGAACCAAGCTATAGCTGGTAAAGTTTCGGGGGTCAATATAACCTCTGGATCAGGTAGACCAGGAGGTAGAACAGTGGTAAGAATTAGAGGTAATACTTCGGTTAGTATTGCCAACACCCCTCTTTACGTAATTGACGGGGTTATTCTTAGTGCAGCCAATCTACCAAACGGAAGTACACCTATAGATTACATGAACCCTAATGATATTGAATCTATTGAGGTGCTTAAAGATGCTTCTGCAACAGCAATTTATGGAGCAAGAGGTGCTAATGGTGTTATTTTGGTAAGTACAAAAAGAGGAAACACCAGTGGAGGCGGTCGTCTTAATTACGATGTTGATTTTAGCATTGGAACACTTCCAAAAAAACTTGATCTTTTAAATTCCGAGGAATTTCTTCAAGTAGAAGAAACAGCATATGCAAACGCTGAAAAATTTGACCCGGACGGATGGGCCGGCGGCAGATACACAGACCCAAGGCTAAAAAGAACCGATCCAAGACTTTTTGATTCTGAGGGCAACCCTTTGTATGATACCGATTGGCAAGACGAAGCCATAAGAACATCTTTTACCCAAAACCATCAACTGTCTTTTACCGGAGGAACTCAAAAAGGTAACTATGGTCTTTTTATGGGCTTCCGTGATGAGCAAGGTCTGATCATAGAATCTTGGCTAAAGCGATATTCCGCTAGATTCACAATGGACTCAGACATTACAGATTGGCTTAGAGTGGGCGGTAGTTTAGGCTACAATGATCAAAACGAAAAACAAGTAGACCAACTTGGTGGAGGTGGTATTACCACAATGCGCCAAGTATTTGAAGCGCTGCCTATAATTCCCGTAACCTATGAAGATGGAAGTTGGGGTTCTAACTTAGACTACCCTGGAATGGAAGGTGGCGGAAGCCCTGTTGCAGTGGCTAACGATAGAAGGTACTTTCTAAAAACACAAACCCTTTTGGGTAATTTTTATAGCAACATCGCCCTTCATAAGAACTTACAACTACGAACTACTGTTGGTGCCAATGTAATCAATCAAAGAAACGATTATTATGGAGGTAAAGATTTACGATATATTGCTCAACCTGATGGTAATGCTTATGTTGAAAATGGGCGTTACAATTCCTGGCAATTTGAGAATTACCTAACATATACCAAAGATTTTGAGAATGAAAATTCATTGACCGCCATGGTAGGACTATCTTGGCAACATATAGATGAGTTTGAATCAAAAGCTGAGACAAGGGGGTTTGCAGATGATTTTTATGGCTTCAACAATCTTGCAGCTGGATCTAACCCACAAACACCAACTTCTAGTCGCATAGCCTACGGACTAAACTCTTATTTTGGTCGGGTAAATTATAACCACCAAAATAAATACTTGTTAACCTTAACAGGCCGAGCAGATGGTTCATCAAAATTTGGTCCTGAGAATCAATTTGCTTTCTTTCCTTCGGCGGCACTGGCTTGGAGAGTTTCTAATGAAGACTTTTTATCCCAAAGTGAAACCATCTCTAATTTAAAAATTAGAGCCAGTTATGGAGCAACGGGAAATTCTGAAATTCCAGCATATAGATATTTAGCCGGACTAGAAAGCGGAACAGTAATATTTGCCGGTGACCGTGCATCTTTTAATATTCCGGAACGTATGGCCAATCCTGATTTAAAATGGGAAAAAACGGAACAAGTAGATGCAGGAATCGAAATAGGTCTTTTAAATAACCGAATTGCTCTTGAGATAGATGCATACCGTAAGTTAACTACAGACATGCTTCTTGAAGCACCAGTTCCTTCCACTAGCGGTTTTACAAATGTATTCCAAAATGTAGGCAGTATGGAAAACAAGGGTATTGAAATCACCTTAAACACTACCAATGTTAATAATGAGATTTTTGGTTGGGATACTAATTTTAATATTTCAATCAACAAAAATAAGGTCGTAGCATTATCCGGAGGTTCGGATATTTTCTTAGGCTCAACTCTTATTCGTGAAGGAGAACCTGTTGGAACGTTCTTCGGATATATTGATGAAGGTACATGGAATACTGATGAAGCTGCGGAAGCGGCAATCTATGACAGACTCCCCGGTGATATAAAATATAGAGACTTAAATGATGACGGAGCTATCAATAGCGATGACAGAGCAATCCTAGGAAAAGGGATAGCTGATGGGTTTGGAACTTTTTCTAACACTTTTAGATATGGCAACCTAGAACTACTTGTTGACCTTCAATTCCAATACGGAAACAGTGTAATGTATCGTGATGAACATTCGGCAGAAGATCGCCAGACTATAGCAAATAGTTTTTCAACAGTACTAAATGCATGGACACCGGACAATCAGGATACGGATATTGCACAAATAAGACCTATTGCTGCAGGTTACGATACTAATAATGACTCTGGTAAATTAAAAGATGCCTCTTTTCTAAGAGGACGTAACTTAATGCTTTCATACGTTTTTAAGCCAGAACTAGTAGAGCGTTTACACCTGAACCGGTTAAGAATTTACACTTCTGTACAGAACTTTTTTGTCTCAACCAAGTACCCTGGATACGACCCGGAAAGTTCTAATGGTAGTCAAGCCTTTGATCAAGGTTACTCACTATATGATTACCCAAGACCACGCACATTTATGATTGGCCTTAACGTTGGACTGTAATAATCTAAAAAGATAAAAAAATGAAAACCTATAAAAATTTTATACGAACTGTTGTGGTCTTATCCGCTATATCACTTACATCTGCATGTAGTGACTTTTTAGACGAAGAAGACGAATCCAACTTTACTACTGATACTTATTTCACCAAAGCAGAACACGCCGAAAGTGCTGTAAATGGTATTTATGAACCGCTGGTTCCTATTACTAATAGTGGTTTTGGCGGCGGAACTTGGTTAATGCTAGAATTCGCTACCGGCTTAGCCAATACCTCACTTGGCCAAGCCACCAATATCTATCTGGTTAAAGATTTAATCAATAATTCAGATAATGGATATGGAAATAGTTTCTGGACAGAATATTACACTGGTATATCTAGAGCGAATTTGGCCATTGAAAAAATTCCGGAAATCAATATGGATGAAACGGAAAAACAGAATTATTTGGCAGAGGCCAAATTCTTTAGAGCCTATTATTATTTTGGGTTGGTACGGATGTTTGGTAATATTCCAATAATAACCAATTCGGTAGATTTGGGCTCAGAACAACTTTATCCAGAGCAAGCTTCACCCGAGGCCGTTTACGACTTGATCATTAGTGATTTGACCGAAGCAGAAAGTTCAAGCTTACCATGGAGAGATGAGTCGGGTCGTGTATCATTAGGGGCCATAAAAACTTTATTGGCAGATGTATATTTGACCATGGCTGGTTATCCCCTTCAGAAAACAGAAAATTACCAGCTTGCAGCAAACAAAGCCAAAGAAGTGATTGATTCTGCTCAATATACCATATTTGACTCTTACGATGACCTGCATGACCCAGCAACCAAAAACACTGGTGAATACATTTTTATGACTCAGTTCGCGGCCAATATCCAATCAGCTAACTGGCAACCGGCCATCTTACCTTACAACCTAGGTATATCAGCCTACTCCGCACAGACCGGGGGTATTTTCTCAACAAATGAGTTTGCCAATTCCTATGAAACAGATGATAAGCGAGCTCAAGAAAAACAATTCTATTTTACGAGTTATTCGTTAGAAGCTGATAGAAATGATAGTATCAATCTAGGCGCTCCTTATATATTCAAGCACTTTGATATACAAGCGAACGAAGAAAGTGCACAATCAGATTTAAACTGGTGTATTTATAGATATTCGGATGTTTTATTGATGTACGCAGAGGCCACAAATGAAGCTGAAGGAACACCATCAACCGAAGCTTACAATGCCATTAATCAAATTAGGCAGCGTGCTGAAATCCCAGATTTAACAGGTCTATCTCAAGATGAATTTAGAGAAGCGGTCCGCATAGAAAGGATACATGAACTAAGTTTTGAAAATAAAACTTGGTATGACATGGCCCGATGGAGAAAAGCGTACAATCCAGAAACAAATCAACTCGAAGATTTCGTCGGTCACAATTTCTCTTATTTACCTAATAAAGCATTGACGGAACGAGAACTTTTGTTTCCTATTCCTACGTCAGAAATGCAAAACAACCCTAATCTAGTCCAAAATTCGGGTTACTAATTTAAACGATACATTAAGATTATCTTTTTTTGATAGTTAGTTGATAGTGAAGATAGCCCTTGGTTTTACCAAGGGTTATTTTTTTATACCAATTAGAGCTATTTCCTATGAGTTAAGTCAACAAACACATCCTGAACTATACTGTGTACAATTAAACTCTTTAATCAATTTGGCACAAAACAGATTCTAATGAACGGCCCTAACATTAAAAGTACAACCTATATTACACTACCCTTTTAGAACCTATTAAATAAGGTAAAGAAAAATGTAAGGTCATTCTAAACATCTAGTGCGATGTATTTAATTAAAGGCTTTGGCTCGTCATCCTCATTTCGTTATAGTCCAAAAAAAAAGGTCCCGATCAGAATGAACTGATCGGGACCTCGAAGTAAGGCGGCTTCCTACTCTCCCACCTATTGGCAGTACCATCGGCGCTGACGGGCTTAACTTCCCTGTTCGGAATGGAAAGGGGTGGGCCCCGCCGCCATGGCCACCTAAATTTTGAATATTATAATGACATAAAAATAATGGGACAGTTTAAGAAGAATAAAAAAAACAGCGTTTCCTTNTCCAAAAAAAAAGGTCCCGATCAGAATGAACTGATCGGGACCTCGAAGTAAGGCGGCTTCCTACTCTCCCACCTATTGGCAGTACCATCGGCGCTGACGGGCTTAACTTCCCTGTTCGGAATGGAAAGGGGTGGGCCCCGCCGCCATGGCCACCTAAATTTTGAATATTATAATGACATAAAAATAATGGGACAGTTTAAGAAGAATAAAAAAAACAGCGTTTCCTTTAAGTAAAAAGGACGGATATTATAGAGAAAAGGTTGTCGCCCTTCCTTACCGAGGCAAGAAAGGGACTTATATTGCGCAAGCCGTACGGACAATTAGTACTACTCGGCTACGGACATTACTGCCCTTGCACCTATAGCCTATCGACGTGGTCATCTCCCACGGTCCTTTAAAGAAATCTCATCTTGCGGTTGGTTTCGCGCTTATATGCTTTCAGCGCTTATCCAATCCCGACATAGCTACCCGGCAATGCCCCTGGCGGGACAACCGGTGCACCAGCGGTCGGTCCGGCCCGGTCCTCTCGTACTAGGGCCAGGTCCGCTCGAATTTCTAACGCCCGCAGTAGATAGAGACCGAACTGTCTCACGACGTTCTGAACCCAGCTCGCGTGCCACTTTAATGGGCGAACAGCCCAACCCTTGGGACCTTCTCCAGCCCCAGGATGTGACGAGCCGACATCGAGGTGCCAAACCCCCCCGTCGATATGAGCTCTTGGGGGAGATCAGCCTGTTATCCCCGGCGTACCTTTTATCCTTTGAGCGATGGCCCTTCCATGCGGAACCACCGGATCACTATGCTCTTGTTTCCAACCTGTTCGACCTGTATGTCTCACAGTCAAGCGCCCTTGTGCCATTGCACTCTACGTACGATTGCCGACCGTACTGAGGGCACCTTTAGAAGCCTCCGTTACTCTTTTGGAGGCGACCACCCCAGTCAAACTACCCACCACGCACTGTTCCCTCTTGGAGGGTTAGGCCCCGGACAAGCAAAGGCTGGTATTTCAACGGTGACTCCAACACACCTGGCGGTGCGCCTTCAAAGTCTCCCAGCTATCCTACACATTGCTTGACCAAGGTCAATACGAAGCTATAGTAAAGGTGCACGGGGTCTTTTCGTCCCACTGCGGGTAACCGGCATCTTCACCGATACTACAATTTCACCGAGCTCATGGCCGAGACAGTGTCCAGATCGTTGCACCATTCGTGCAGGTCGGAACTTACCCGACAAGGAATTTCGCTACCTTAGGACCGTTATAGTTACGGCCGCCGTTTACTGGGGCTTCAGTTCAATGCTTCCTCCCGAAGGATTCACATCTCCCCTTAACCTTCCAGCACCGGGCAGGTGTCAGGCCCTATACTTCATCTCTCGATTTTGCAGAGCCCTGTGTTTTTGATAAACAGTCGCCTGGACCTCTTCACTGCGGCCCCGACTTGACGTCGGGGCGACCCTTCTCCCGAAGTTACGGGTCTATTTTGCCTAGTTCCTTAGCCATGAATCTCTCGAGCGCCTTAGAATACTCATCCCAACCACCTGTGTCGGTTTACGGTACGGGCCGCACATCTCGCTTTTCTTGGAAGTCGATACGCTGGATTATCACCTTGGCCGTAGCCTCGGTGTACTATCGGGGTATTACTACTCCCTTCAACGTGCAATTCCGTCTGCACGCACCAACTTCTCGCCTCCGTCGCTTTTAATGATGTGCGGGTAGCAGAATATTAACTGCTTGTCCATCCACTTCCCCCTTCGGGTCTGCGTTAGGTCCCGACTGACCCCCAGCTGATTAGCATAGCTGGGGAAACCTTGGTCTTTCGGCGTGCGGGTTTCTCGCCCGCATTATCGTTACTTATGCCTACATTTTCGTTTGTAGCTCCTCCAGCATCCCTCGCAGGTACACCTTCAACGGTACTACAATGCTCCCCTACCCCTTGTATAAATACAAAGCCATAGCTTCGGTAATATGCTTATGCCCGATCATTATCCATGCGGAACCGCTCGACCAGTGAGCTGTTACGCACTCTTTAAATGAATGGCTGCTTCCAAGCCAACATCCTGGCTGTCAATGCAGTTCCACCGCGTTTTTTCAACTTAGCATATATTTTGGGACCTTAGCTGATGGTCTGGGTTCTTTCCCTCTCGGACATGGACCTTAGCACCCATGCCCTCACTGCGCAGAAACGTTTTATAGCATTCGGAGTTTGTCAGGAATTGGTAGGCGGTGAAGCCCCCGCATCCAATCAGTAGCTCTACCTCTATAAAACTATCTACACGCTGCACCTAAATGCATTTCGGGGAGTACGAGCTATTTCCGAGCTTGATTGGCCTTTCACCCCTACCCACAGGTCATCCCAAGACTTTTCAACGTCAACGGGTTCGGTCCTCCACTATGTGTTACCACAGCTTCAACCTGCCCATGGGTAGATCGCACGGTTTCGCGTCTACTACTACTAACTATGGCGCCCTGTTCAGACTCGCTTTCGCTACGGCTCCGGACCTGAAGTCCTTAACCTTGCTAGTAAAAGTAACTCGTAGGCTCATTATGCAAAAGGCACGCCGTCACCCCGAAGGGCTCCGACCGCTTGTAAGCGTATGGTTTCAGGATCTTTTTCACTCCGTTGTTCACGGTTCTTTTCACCTTTCCCTCACGGTACTGGTTCACTATCGGTCTCTCAGGAGTATTTAGTCTTGGCGGATGGTCCCGCCGGTTTCACACAGGGTTTCACGTGCCCCGCGCTACTCAGGATACCACTATCTTACAGGTCTTTACCTATACCGGGCTATCACCGTCTATGGCCAAGCTTTCCAACTTGTTCTAGTTCATTACTGTTCGAATATCGTGGTCCTACAACCCCGCACATGCCGGAACATGTACGGTTTGGACTAATCCAGTTTCGCTCGCCGCTACTCCCGGAATCACTTTTGTTTTCTCCTCCTCCGGCTACTTAGATGTTTCAGTTCACCGGGTTTGCCTCCTTGCGGATACTATACCTTCAGTATAGTGGGTTGCCCCATTCGGATATCTGCGGATCATATCGTATGTGCCGATCCCCGCAGCTTTTCGCAGCTTATCGCGTCCTTCATCGCCTCTGAGAGCCTAGGCATTCCCCATACGCCCTTATCTAGCTTGTCGCCAGACCTTTTATTTTATTCGTATTTCGTACTCTTTACTTAAAAAATTCGTGTTTTTCTTTTTCTTCAGTACATATACCCCTAAAGATATATGTCCTGTCCCAATATGTCAATGAACGTTGTCGTGAGCCACGACAGGCAATTAAATACCCATCTTTCCCATCTACGATACTTCGAGAATAAAATTAATTATCTCTAGGCATCGCCTAGTGGAGAATATCGGAGTCGAACCGATGACCTCCTGCGTGCAAGGCAGGCGCTCTAGCCAGCTGAGCTAATCCCCCATATACTAGTAGTTAGTATATAGTAGTCAGTAGTCAGTACTTCCAACTACTACTCAACTTCTAGAATTTCCTATTCAATACTATTCTCAATGAACGTTCCAAAGCGATCAAATCAATCAAGTATCACTACTTTACAATTTAACCAACCTTAGGTTGTAGTCCCAGGCAGACTCGAACTGCCGACCTCTACATTATCAGTGTAGCGCTCTAACCAGCTGAGCTATGGGACTGTCCCTACCACTCTTAGTACTCCGTACCAAAAGAAGTATTTATATTATTAATGTGGAGACTTGCTTCTATGAACCTACAGATTCGATTTGTATTTAGAACGAGGTGTCGGAGCCTTTTCAAATTTAGGCAATTAACGCTCTAGAAAGGAGGTGTTCCAGCCGCACCTTCCGGTACGGCTACCTTGTTACGACTTAGCCCTAGTTACCGATCTTGCCCTAGGCCGCTCCTTACGGTGACGGACTTCAGGCACTCCCGGCTTCCATGGCTTGACGGGCGGTGTGTACAAGGCCCGGGAACGTATTCACCGGATCATGGCTGATATCCGATTACTAGCGATTCCAGCTTCACGGGGTCGAGTTGCAGACCCCGATCCGAACTGTGACCGGTTTTGTGGATCCGCTCTGCGTTACCGCATGGCTTCCCGCTGTACCGGCCATTGTAGCACGTGTGTGGCCCAGGACGTAAGGGCCGTGATGATTTGACGTCGTCCCCACCTTCCTCACGGTTTGCACCGGCAGTCCCGTTAGAGTCCCCGACATGACTCGCTGGCAACTAACGGTAGGGGTTGCGCTCGTTATAGGACTTAACCTGACACCTCACGGCACGAGCTGACGACAACCATGCAGCACCTTGCAAATTGCCCGAAGGAAAAGGTATCTCTACCCCTGTCAATATGCATTTAAGCCCTGGTAAGGTTCCTCGCGTATCATCGAATTAAACCACATGCTCCACCGCTTGTGCGGGCCCCCGTCAATTCCTTTGAGTTTCATTCTTGCGAACGTACTCCCCAGGTGGGATACTTATCACTTTCGCTTGGCCGCCCAGGACTCAAGGTCCCGGACAGCTAGTATCCATCGTTTACGGCGTGGACTACCAGGGTATCTAATCCTGTTCGCTCCCCACGCTTTCGTCCATCAGCGTCAGTATATAGTTAGTCACCTGCCTTCGCAATCGGTGTTCTATGTAATATCTATGCATTTCACCGCTACACTACATATTCCGGCAACTTCACTATAACTCAAGACTAACAGTATCAAAGGCAATTTTACAGTTGAGCTGCAAACTTTCACCACTGACTTATCAGCCCGCCTACGGACCCTTTAAACCCAATAATTCCGGATAACGCTCGGACCCTCCGTATTACCGCGGCTGCTGGCACGGAGTTAGCCGGTCCTTATTCTTACGGTACCGTCAGTGGGCTACACGTAGCCCTTTTTCTTCCCGTATAAAAGCAGTTTACTACCCATAGGGCATTCTTCCTGCACGCGGCATGGCTGGATCAGGCTCCCGCCCATTGTCCAATATTCCTCACTGCTGCCTCCCGTAGGAGTCTGGTCCGTGTCTCAGTACCAGTGTGGGGGATCCCCCTCTCAGGGCCCCTACCCATCGCGGTCTTGGTGAGCCGTTACCTCGCCAACTAACTAATGGGACGCATACTCATCCCCTACCGTAACCTTTAACCATAAATACGATGCCGTAATATGGTACCATGTGGTATTAATCCAAATTTCTCTGGGCTATCCCACAGTAGGGGGCAGATTGTATACGCGTTGCGCACCCGTGCGCCGGTCGTCATCAAAGAAGCAAGCTCCTCTATGTTACCCCTCGACTTGCATGTGTTAGGCCTGCCGCTAGCGTTCATCCTGAGCCAGGATCAAACTCTTCATCGTTGTTTCATTATATATTATAAGTCTATCAACTACCAAAAATTTCCCGGCCCCGACTCTCATCCTAAAATAAAAATCTTAAACTCTAATCTGTATGTTGTTTCGTAATTCTATCGGAACAAGAAAGTTTCCCTTCCTACCCCTTTTTACGCTGTCTCCACAATATGTCAAATGAACTTCTATATTCCCTCCCGGTCTCCCAGGATCGCCTCTCGAACATCTTACTGTCTGTCTAAGCGGCTGCAAATATACAACTGTTTTTCTAACCGGCAACTTTCTTTCGATAAAAAATCGAAATCTTTTTCCCGACAACAAAAACAATACTTTACAAGGAACGTTTACTATTTTTTTACCCTAACCTAACAAACATCTTCATGCCTGTTTTGCGGGCTGCAAATGTAACACCCTTTTTAAAAAATCGAAATCTTTTTCCCGACAACAAAAACAATACTTTACAAGGAACGTTTACTATTTTTTTACCCTAACCTAACAAACATCTTCATGCCTGTTTTGCGGGCTGCAAATGTAACACCCTTTTTTAATTACACAACCATTTTTTAAAATATTTTTTTTCCTTTTTCATCCCTTAAACGCATCTTACTGATTACTAGACTAAAAAGCATGTATCTTTTTTCAACTTCTGATATACATTTACTCCAAGCACAATGCTTCTCCCCTTAACTATTACTTAACCTTGTTTTCCACATTGTCTAATTTCATCCTGTTAACCAAAGTAAAAAGAACAAATTCACGCTTAGACACACTCCTAAGTGAAGGAAAAATAATTTAAATTGTAGTTAAACCAACTTTCTTAAAATAGGAGTTTTAATAAAATACTGGAATAGAATCCAAAATCATCATCATAAAAAATGAAATTTTAGGAGAAGAAGTTCCAAACTAAACCGAAACGAATTACAAAATCGCGATACGGATAGCTTGGAGCGGAATAATAATTCGGAGTTTTATCAAAAGCAGAATTAAAGTGTTCTGCCTTTAAGTAAATTCTAGTTTGTTGAATCTTTGCATTAATAAAGAAATCTAACATGGGGAAATTACCCAACTTCTCATTATTCTGAAGATAGAAATCACCTAAGAGAGAGTTGTAGGCATCCATATTATAAGATGTAAAATACTTTAACGTAACCCCTGTCTGTAAAAACATAGCTTTCTTAAACACATCCGAAGAAAAATACAAGGTGTTCCTAGTCACCACTTCCGGCACATTAAGTACTCGATTGGCCTGAGATACATTTTGGTACATTACCGTGTTATTCAATGCAAAAGAACCCACTTTAAACTCCTTGGCGTATTTTATCTTGGTATGATTGAGTACATTATTCTCTTGAAGTGGACTTATAGCTGCATTCTCCATACCTTCTTCTATAATTGTGGACGGGGTCTGACCGAAATAGGTATAATTATCTACGGTAGAATAACTCACCATAAGGTTACCCCACAACTTAGATTCTAAATCAAAACGTAATCCGTAAACTTGTTCTTTCTCAAATCTGCCTAGATTCATCCAATTGTAATTTGTATAATCACTTTGATATAGCAAGAAATTAAAATCTGGCATCTTTGAAGACCCAAATGCAGACGCGGTTATCTTATGTTTATCATTTAACATATAAGATGCTGAGGCATTCATTTGGTTGCCACCCAGCTCACCAGATAAATTATACTTTGCCATTGCCTTTAGTTGGAAACCTTTAATACGTTTTTCATACTCAGCGCCAACTGCAATTTCTTCACCCTTTAGTCTACTTGGTATTTCTACCCCCTGATTATTTATTAATATACTATTGAAAAAATAGTTGTAGTTGTATACTGAAATGTTACCCTGAAGTCTACCCAGCGTTGCATTATAAAACTCTGCATTAATCTGGTTATACATCGTTTTTAAACTTGCCTTATCTTCAATAGGGGAAACCAAATTATCTCCATAATATGCATTGGGCGTGGTTTGATTAAAAGCGTAGTACTTAGTTTCATAATTAAACTGATGACCTATTCCCAAGGAGGTTTTCTCTTGATGGCTTGAATCTTTTTCTTTTCTTATCAATTTATACAAGTGATCTAAGAAATAACGTTTACCCAATATTTTATTTGTTGCATCATTAAAACGTACATCTGCTTTTACCCTATCACTAAATTCAGAATCTCCGGAATCAAATTGCGCCTCTGCACTTATAAGCCCCCCGTTTTCTTGGTTCTCAATATCTTGTGCGGCTATATGTGCACGAAGGCTATATCTACCATTTTCTGTCACATAGTTAGTAGTAGTCCTAAAACTACCAGACTCCGCCTGGTTGAATTGGTATTTACCTAAAGACCTAAAACCTTTATAGGCTATTGAAAAATTGAGTCTTCTTGATGTATTGAACGCCAAGTTGGCATCTAACAACTGCCCCTGCTCAAACGTAGTCTTGAAAAATAGATCGGACATTGGGGTTGCTACATTATAGTATGCAATGTCTTCTTTCTCAAAATAGTTACTATGAAGCGCATTTGCCCCAAGAGATGGATACAGGTTGTTGGTATTAAAATCAACTCCTAATTTATTATAAGGCTTTCCAACATTGGCGAAAGGCATAAGTTCAAAATCGTCCTTTCTTAAATAGTTGTATTTGTATTCTTTTTGAATAGTTAGAGTGGTGTCTAAAAAAGTAGTGTCTCTAGCATAGGTAATAATCTTGTAATCCTTAATTGTAATTTCCTCAGGTTCCGGTTCTTTTTCCTTCTCTCTTGGCCCCAACCTTCTGGGCATTTGCCGCACAGATGAAGTATCTATATCTCTTTTAGGGGGAATAGAATCTTCTTGAGCGAAGAGCTGAATACATGAAAAGTGCATTAAAAAGATGAAGAGGAAATATTTCATTGAAGCTAATTACAGCGGTAAAGTTAATTTTTTTAGTTCGTAATTAAATGTGAAATTTTAATAATGCTATCCCAACGGTGCCTACACACCTATTTTTAATGGATATAATTATGCTATATAAAGTAATATCCCGGTCTTTACTTCTCCAAATATCTAATATCATTTTTGCGGTTCAAAACTATTTACCGATATTTCAAAAATAAGTTGATTTACAGGAAGAGCAAACCATGTTGAAGTTATATCACCAATTACCAGTAAATGAAGCAGGAACCGATGAAGCAGGAAGAGGTTGTTTAGCCGGTCCCGTAACCGCAGCGGCCGTAATTTTACCCAAAGGTTTCACAAATACTGTGCTCAATGATTCTAAACTTTTGACCCATACTAAACGTGATTTACTGAGACCTATTATTGAGTCTAGCGCAACCGCTTATGCCGTTGCTCACATATTTCCAGAAAAAATAGAGGAAATCAATATTTTAAATGCCTCTATACTAGCCATGCATAAGGCTATAGAGCAACTTAAAACTTCACCTAAATTTATTGTTGTAGACGGTAACCGATTTAAACCTTTTTCTGACATTCCCCATGAATGCATTATTAAGGGAGATGGCAAATACATGAATATTGCCGCTGCTTCTGTATTGGCAAAAACGTACCGAGATGCCTACATGGAAAAACTACATGAAGAATTCCCCATGTATAACTGGAAAAAGAACAAAGGCTATCCTACCAAAGAACACAGGGAGGCCATTAGAAAATACGGTATAACCAAATATCACCGCAAAAGTTTTAAACTACTCCCAAATCAGCTAGGACTGGACCTATAGTTCTATTTTCTTACATGTAAGAAAGCGTCTATTTTTCCCATTCATATAGGTTTTAGTACCATCCATACAATTTTCACATCCAACAAAAACATGTTTTTACTAAAAAAAGACCTTTTCATTTAGTTTTGGTGTTAACCTTTTAAGGAGTTATATATTAATGTACAGTAGAAATATCAAGCATAATTCCTTGATATGAATCACTATTAATGTATCACTAAACAAATTAATTAAATGAAAATGCCAGTACACTTTCTTAAGCTACTACTACCAGTAGTGTGCATTCTTTTTAGTCATCAGGCGACTGATGCTCAGATTTTACGAAAACTGGGGAAAGCTGCAGAAAGAGCGGCCGAAAGAACCGTTGAACGTAGAGTAGAAAAAGAAACTTCCGAAAAAACCGACCAAGCCTTAGATAGTATTTTTGAACCAGGGTCAGGAAAAAGCACAAAAAAGAATCCAGTCCCACGGGAAGACAACCCATCCAATGAAAACGATGCTCCACAAACGGGTGAAGAAAATACTTCTGAAAATCCTAAATCCTCTAATTCAGCAGGGACTCAAAATATAACAGTCTACAGTAAATTTGATTTTGTTCCGGGCGACACACCTATCTTTGTTGATGATTTTTCAAATGAATTTGTTGGGGATTTTCCGTCCCGATGGAATTCTAACGCAAGTGGTGAATTGGTAACCACTGAGGAACACCCCAACAAGTGGCTCAAACTTTTGCCCGGCCACAATACAGCCTATATTCCCGATGTCACTAATTTACCAGAAGAATTCACCTTAGAATTTGATGTGCTTGCTACTGGATTAGATAAAAAAACTTCATCTCAATCTTATATAGGTATCGTTATCAGTGACAACAATACTTTTAAAAAAGGAGCCAACTTTGGAAAAGTAGAATACTCTTTCTGCCAATTTATAGACCGGGGCGTAGTTGTAGAGAACAATATTGCTTCGAAAAGGGTTATTAGAAACGAGGTAAATGCAGATATCCGTAATGTAATCAATCAGAAACACCATGTATCCGTAGCCGTCAATAAAGAACGTTTTAGACTGTGGATAAATGAAGTTAAATTTATTGATGTACCCAGACTGCTTCCTTCTAACGTTCAAATGCAAGGCATAAAGTTTACTCTACGCGGTATTGACACGGAAAAGGAATCTATTCTAATTGGCAATATAAAAGTTGCCAAAGGAGGAGTTGATCTTAGAAGACAGTTGCTAGCAGATGGTAAAATATCTACAAACGGTATTTTGTTCGATAGTGGTTCGGCCAATATTCAACCACAATCTATGGGTATCATTCGCCAGATTTACCAAGTACTTCAACAGGATAGCTCCATAAATCTAAAAATTGTTGGTCACACAGATGCTGATGGAGACGACAATAAAAACATGAGCTTATCTCAAAGCAGAGCTGAAGCTGTCAAAAACGCCCTTATATCAGTATATAACGTATCTTCAGACAGATTAAAAACGGAAGGTAAAGGTGAAACTGAACCTGTTAGCGACAATTCATCGTCTGATGGCAAAGCTCAAAACCGACGCGTAGAATTTATCAAAATATAAAAGAATATAAAATGAACACTATGAAAACCCCTTTATTGATTACCCTATTATGCCTCCTTACCCTGAATACCACTTTTTCACAAGAAAGTTGTAGTAAATTCTATCCTTTGGAAGAAGGGAGCTCATTTGAATACACTAGTTACGACAAAAAAGGTAAAACTGATGGTAGCGTAAACTACACCATCACCGATGTTCGACAAGAAGGTTCGGCATCAGCAGCTACTTTTGACATGAAATTTAAAGATAAGAAAGGTAAAGATGTTTTTGAAAGCAGCTATTCCTTTAGTTGTGAAAACGGATTGGTTACAGTTGATTATAAATCGCTCTTTCCTTCACAAATGATGCAGCAATATTCTGAAATGGGTCTAGAGATGGATATTTCCGGCACCGATATTGAACTGCCCAATGACCTCAGCGTAGGCCAACAATTAAATGATGCAAATGTTACGATAGCCATGAGTATGTCTGGCATAAATATGAACATATCTGTTGATCAAACAAACAGAAAAGTAGAAAAAAAAGAAAGTATTACCACACCTGCCGGCACTTTTGATTGTTATCTGCTTACGGAAAATAGCATTACCAAAACTATGGGATCCACCATAGAGATGTCATCTAAATTATGGCTTGCCGAAGGCGTGGGAATGATAAAACAGGAATCGTATAAAAAGAATGGAAACCTCGTTAGCCGATCAGAACTTACCTCTTACAATAAATAAAACCGATCGTTAACCTTTACCTAGTTTAGAACATTAAGTAAAGAAGAATCAACCTTTAAACCTTTTATTATGAAAATGAAAATTACACTCTTATTACTAACCGGACTTATAATAACGTCTTGTACGAAATGGCACTATGGTCATGGTCCTGAAGATGATGATCCAAAAGATAAAATTACATATAACGACACCTATGTTAGTGAAGGTGGAGAAATAAATGGAGGCGCTAGAATTATACCTTCCCGCGACAAATTGATTGTACGATTAGACCCTAACCTTACCGAAAAAAAACTGAATTATTGGTTAGAACATCTAGAAATTCAAGATACTATTGGCTGTAGTTGTGGAGACACCACCATAAAACAATGGACTGTTGACACATCTAAAATAGATATTGAAGCTGCTAGACGTAGGCTACAAGACGATAGTTCTGGAGAAGCAGGTTTAGAAGGTGAAATAGGTTTTGATATTCAGTTAGACTCGATTCCTGATTTTAGGCCACTTGACGAACAAGTAGACCCCAAAGAGTTTACTAATCCTTCTGAAACTGCATCCGTTAACATTGCAGTATTAGATACAGGTATTGACCTTTCACGTGATTTGACACCTTTTAGCGGGCAATATTTGTTCAACTCTCTTGCCTATAGCAATTGTTACCCAGCTTCTAGTGGATGGAACTTTGTAAACAACAGTTCCAATATTACCGACGGACAGGGTCATGGTACTTATGTAACTAAGATTATCAGAGATATTCTAGACAACTCCGTACCTCAAATAGACTACCGTATACTTCCGCTCAAAGTTTTTGACGATAACGGTAGAGGATCATATTGGAATATAGTTTGTGCAATGGCATATATTAAAAATATAAATAAAAGCGTCGAAAATATTCATCTAATAAATACCAGTTTTGGCGGTAAGCAGACTCAAGAAATACTGCAGAAACAAACTATACTAAAAGGACTTATTAATGAATTAAGTGATAAATCATTAGTAATCTCATCTGCAGGAAATAAAGGCGAGAATACGGATGATCCCTTAGATGGTCATTTTTTATCCTCCTACGATTCTGAAAACATTTTAGCAGTAGGGGGGTATTTTAATGATACCATAGCCAAGAAAATAATTTTGCACCCTAAATCTAATTACGGAGTCAAAAGTATAGATGTAGCCCTAGAATTTGGTAACTATTCAGTTGTTCTAAATACACTGGACCCTAATTCAAAAGACCGTGCAGGCCTAGAAGGAACTTCGTATTCTACGGCGGCAATGACAGGTCTAGCTGGTGAACTTTTCATAAAAGCATCTAGGCCTGACGTAACGGCTCTAAAAGATGGCATTCTAAATCTAGCTACTTCTGAAAGTGGACTTAATAGCAGTATTCTAGATGCTAATGCCATAATTAGATAATAAAAAACATTTTTTTAACTTCTCATTATAAAAGATAATGCCCATGTATATAGAACATGGGCATTATCTTTTATATAAGGTTACAAAACCTTCCACTTCATAACATTCTGAAAACCAGCAAAACTTTATATATTTAAAGTACACTTATAAATTCTTAATTAAAGTTGCCCCCTGATGAAAAAGCTGAAACACTTAACTATCTTTTTTCTTCTCATGTCTTTTTTTGTAAATGGGCAACAGGACCAACTCTTAGGTATCATAAACGATACAACAGACATAGAAGTAAAACAAAAAAAAATCGACTCATTTTTCGGGATAAATAAAAACTCTATTTCTTCACGACTTTTGGCCGATTGTTATCATGATATAGGTTTTAAATGGTATTATAGAAATTGGCATAAGCAAGGAAACCAAATTGATATAAATAAAGCAATACGAAACACCCAACAAGCCTTAGAGATAAAAAAAACATTGGATAGTTTAGAAAAAGGGTCTTTAGAAAAAAGCATGTACAACTTAGGCTACTTTCTATATTTAGATGAGCGCTATTACGATGCTATTGCCGCCTATCAAGACTTGGTTAGAAACGGTCATGACTTAAAAAAGATTCAAAATGCAAATAGAGAACTGGGCGAACTACATGAATATGTGGGTGATTTTTATAAAGCTCTAGATCGATATGATAACTATATCGAAAATTATAAAAACCAAAATGACCTGCAACAAAGAGACATTCTTAATCTTTCTGAAATACATATTCTTAAAGCTGAAATATACTCGCTTTTGGGCAACAAGGAGTTTTCCGAAAACATTGAAAAAAATCTAAAAACTGCCGATTCAATTTTACTTAGTGAAGGTTACGACCGAGAAATGCACAATCTCAGGATTAATTCCATATGGGGAAATCAATTTGCCGAGAATAAGGAATATGAAAAAGCCGAACACTACTACAATCTAGTTTTAAGAGATTCTGTTTTACTAGATTCTATGAACCTGGCAAAGGCGTTCAATATGATTTCTATTCCACAGCTTAAACTGAACAACTATGATACATCAATCAAAAATCTACAAAAAGCAATTGGTTTTGACCCAAATTATTCTGACCCTTATGAAAACTTGGGTGACCTGTACTTAGCCAAAAAAGATTTTAAAAATGCAATGTACAACTACCAAAAGGCTATAGTTTGGTCAGTAGACAAGAAAAACAAAATCGACTCTGAAGAATTACCAGCTATTGAAGACTTAGAGCTCGCTACCGAAAAAACGTTTCTATTAGGTCATATAGTGGCAAAAGCAAATGCTTGGCTATCCTATTTTGAACATGATCAAAACAAAGAACATTTAATAAAAGCTCTACAGACATTTACTCTTGCCGACAAATTAGTAGATGTACTTCGCTCTGAAAGCACGGAATACCAATCTAAACTTTTTTGGAGGGAAAAAGGAGCATCACTTTATATGAAGGCTGTTGAAGCCTGCTATTTGTTAGACAAACCAAGAGAAGCTTACTATTTCATGGAGCGGAACAAAGCCCTCTTGCTACTTGAGAATATTTCTAATGAACAAGCTAAGGAAACAGTTAACATTCCCGATTCCATCGCACAACGAGATTTTGACCTTAAAAAGGCCATTTATCTTTCTGAAAGTGATTTACAACATAGTAATAGTACATCGCTAGAACAACTAAAAGATTTAAAAGAGCGGGTTTATACCAACAAACTTAACTACAACACTTTTACGGATTCAATAGCTACAATGTTCCCAGAATATGCAAGTATGAAAAAGAAAGTATCTATCCTCCCCTATCCAGAATTCAAGAAAAAATATACCTCTCAAGATGAAGTAGTATTACAATACATTCTCAATGATGAACAAGGCTATGCCCTTTTAACAACAGGTAATGATAATCAGTTTTTTAAATTAGAAAATGTAAAGGAGCTAAACCAAGACATCATTCAGCTATACGGACGACTTACCAATCTAACTATGGACCGCGCAGGGCTTGTCGCATACAATCAGCTTTCCAACAGTGTTTTCAGTCAATTGATTCCCGAGGACATATATACTAAAGTAAAAGGTAAAAAACTCACCATTATATCTGACCATATTCTACAACAAATACCGTTTGAGGCCTTTGTTGTAGGTAATAACCCTACTACCAGATACCTTATTGAAGATGTCGAGGTTAGATACGCCTATTCTATGTCTTATCTAGATGCTAAATCGCATATTTCAAGCTCTTCCCGAAAGGACCTTTATGCAATAGCTCCTATTCAATTTGCAAGTTTAGGCCTACCTGAGTTAGTTTTTAGCGGTTCCGAAATAGAGGAAGTTCAGAAAATATTTCCCGGAAATATAGCCTTGAAGGACGAGGCTACAAAATCGGCTTTTGTCAATAATTTCGAGGATTACCGAATCGTGCATTTATCTACCCATGCCGATGTTGGGCAAAGCGAAGACCCGTGGATTGCTTTTAACGACGATAAAATGTTCTTGAATGAAATTTACGCCACAAAAAACCAAGCTGAAATGGTCGTTTTGAGTGCGTGTAACACCTCAATTGGAGAGCTTAAAAAGGGAGAAGGTGCAATGAGTTTGGCCAGGGGCTTTTTCCATTCCGGGGCAAAAAGTGTTGTATCATCGCTTTGGTCTACTTATGACAAGAGTAGTAAAGAATTAATGACCGCTTTCTATAAATCACTTAAGGAGGGCAGTACAAAATCTGCTGCTATGCGAAATGCAAAATTAGACTACATAAAAAAGTACCGCGAAAGTGCTATAGCTCCCGCATATTGGAGTGCCTTAATAGTAATTGGAGACAACTCCCCTATTGACAATCAGTCTAACCTTCTATCTTTTTGGCCCTGGGTAGTTCTTGGTGTTTTACTTCTTGTTATTCTGTACTTTATCGTAATGCGAAAAAAGAAGAAACAATAATTTTATTCTAGTTCACTCAAAAGAGCTTCTGCCTCATTCTTTTTATAACGACCATCTTTAATAAGCTGGTTTAGTGATGTAACAGCGTTATCTTTCTGTTCAGCCTTTATGTATGCCAACGAGACATACCACAACCCTTGCGGAGTAAATTCCCCGTTACTTTCTACGACCTCATTTAGTAAAAAGATAGCTTCTTCCAGCTGATTGTTTTTCAAATAAGATTGCGCCAAATAGAAGCTAAGATTTTGAGTGTCATAGGTCTCTTTTAATTCCTTAAAAAGTTGAATCGCTTTTGTATTGTCGTTCGTTTCGTAGGCTACATATGCCTCGCGTTCTAGAGAACTATCCGTCTCAGTGCCACGCGTTATAGCATATACCGTGTTGGGATATTCTTGAAAATTTTCATTGTACAATTCTTGATAATCCGTACCTGAAAAATTATTGTAACCCAACCAGCCAAGACCTACCAACAAAGCTATAGAAGCTGCCATTGCCCATTTTTGATAATTCCTTTTTGGTAACTCGCGAACGGGAACGGTGTCTTCAATATCTTTTTCAAAGCCGATTAATTTAGATTTTAAACTATCGGTTTCTTTTTCTCGAATAACCTGCTTCAGGTTTTTTTCAAAATTAAATTGTTCTTTAAATTCCATATCGCTTTTGAGCAACTCATCAAACTGTTGTTGCTGCTCAATAGTCAGTTGATTTGAAAAATAATTATATAATAAAAGTTCCTTATCCATCATTAGTAGGTATTTGCTTGGATTTTTTCTTTTAAAGTTTTCATACAACGTGATTTGGCAGACTTAACCACGTTCTCACTATTATAATTTTTTGTTTCCATTATTTCCTGAATAGTAAAACCACGGTAGTAAAACAATGTTAACAACTCTTGGCATTTATCACCTAAAGAGCCAAAGTGTTTTTTTAATAATTCTTGCTCTGTAGTTAAGGTTTGCCGTTCCATTTCAAATGTATTCACTTGTTCATCGGTTTCCCCTACCCTAGACAAATCATAATCACCGGTTACCACCTTTTTGTTTTTCCGCATCTTATCAAAGATTAAATATTTACCAATGGAAAACAGATATGTAGAAATACTACTGGTTAGGCTTTCTAACTTGCCGCTCATGACGTTATCATAAAAGATAACGTAAGCATCTTGATACACATCTATGTTTTCTTCTTCCGAAAGATTATAGCGCCTAGCATAATTCAAAAATTTTAGGCGGTTAGATTCGTATACCCGCCTAAGCAGTTCGTCCGAGCCCTTTCGTAAATCTTCAAGCGTTATTTCTGCCTGTATATTTTCCATTTAATGCATATCTAATGAGAAGGTTAACAGTGATGCCGACTAATTTAACATTTTTTGTCCGCCCTCCCTTAAAACAAAGGAATTATTTAAAATGGCCTACAGCAATCAGCCAAAAAATAAAAAAGATATATCATGTTAACCCCTTTCCTATTTTTCACATAAAGTAATGAAACGAAAAATGAATATTATGAACACTTATGAAAAATTAGAGCTGATAAAACGGATTTTGATTCTGGCTTTTACCGTTACCCTGTCCCTTCTCTTTAAGATTCTTATGTAAAAGGATAATTAATATCATAAACCCATCCTTTTCTAAACTTAAAAACAAAATTATGTACACGACAAAAATTAATTTCAAGTATCTATTAAAGTACGTAACTGCAGTCTTTTTTACATTTACAGTACTAAGCTGCGAGACCGAAATACCATTAGAAGACGAAACCCTGCCTGCATTTTCTTTTCGGGTTACCGGAGATGGTTTTGACCACACCTTTGACCAAAACACAAACTTTAATGCAATTACGTTAATGCTACGACGCGGTGTTACCTATAATTTTACATTGACCGGTAGTGACCAAGGTGGTGTTGACAGAATATCTTGGTTTACTTACCACAGTGGCCGAATCAATATTGAAACTGGTGCCGCATCTCCGTGGCAATACAGCAACGATGATGAATGGACGAGTTCTCTAGACTGGACAGGAGATAGAAATAACCCATTAACAGGAAGTATTGCTGTCGGAAATTTTACCACTCAAGGAACGGGAAATGATGCTGTCTTTAGGTTTACGGTTTCAGATTTCGGCGGAGAACTTATTTCACCGAATCGTGTTATGGAAGACCTCATAATATATATTGGTGCACACAACACAAGAATTAGGAATAATTAAAAACAAAAAAACCGAGGCTTACACCTCGGTTTTTTGCTTTATCAATTCTGCTTCAAAAAGAACTTCAAAATGTTTCTGGAGTTTTCCTTTTACTTCTTCCAAATCAACTTCTTGCTTTCCTAGTTCTACATTTAAAGAAGTAACGGCCTTATCCTTTATCCCGCACGGAATCATCAAATCAAAATACCCCAGATCGGCATTTACGTTCAGAGCAAAACCGTGCATGGTTACCCATCGGCTGGCACGTACGCCCATAGCGCATATTTTTCTGGCAAACGGCGTGCCCACATCCAACCAAACTCCGGTTTCACCTTCAGACCGTTCCGCTTTTAGCCCATATTCCGCCAAAGTAAGAATGACCATTTCCTCTAAAAAGCGAAGGTATTTATGAATATCGGTAAAGAAGTTATCTAAATCTAAAATGGGATACCCTACTATCTGGCCAGGACCGTGATAAGTAATATCCCCTCCTCGGTTTATCTTATAAAATTTGGCATTTTTAGCAGCAAGTTCTTCTTCGTTTATTAAAAGATTGGCAAAATCGCCGCTCTTGCCTAGCGTATATACGTGAGGGTGTTCTACAAACAAAAAGTGATTGGGTGTGGGTTCATTGGCTTGCCCCCTACGATTCTTTATTTTTAAATCTACCGTTTGTTTGAAAAGCTCTTCTTGGTAATCCCAAGTTTCTTTATAGTCTTTCAATCCCAAATCTTGTACAAGCACTTTTTTGTTCATCATGCAAAGATACAAAATGCACAGGTCTATTTCTCTAACTCAACCTCGATCATAATGGACTCTGGATCCTTGAGCATATCTAGGAAATTAACCTCGTACACCATTGTTTTTCCATCCATGGAAAAAGTAGCTTCTTCCACATTGGTAGATTTCACCCGTTTCGGAAAATGGTACTTAAAAGTATAGGTAGAACTGGACAAAAACATTTCCGCTGTTTCAAGACTGTCTATACTTTGCTGAAACAACTCTTTGTCTTTAATAACCCCCTCTCTCCTAAATTTATCCTTCTTAAAAGAATAACTAACCTCAGTTGCCTCATTAGCAGAATTTTTCGGCATCGGTTTACTACCTGCTGTGGGACCAACGGAACTTGCACTTTGGAAAGCATTAAAAGCATCGTTCACCTCAGATACATCTTTAAAGTCCGTAAACATATCAAAATTCATAATTCCCTTTTCGGCATCCATCATCATATGAAGACTAAAAGGTTCCAGCTTTTTCAATTCCGCTTGTTGTTTTGAAGATAATTGGGCAATACTATCTTTATTTTCCCGTATTAAATCTTTAAAAACAATTGTAGAGTCGATTACCTCTTCTAATTGGGTAGAATCTGATGATGGTAACATTTGCAGCATTTCACCACCATCAAAACCAATATTCATCTTCCCAGTTCCATCTTGATTAAAATGGATTTCTTCGGTGAAATTACAGGCAACAAAAAAAACGGCAATTAAGACTGTGGAAAATACTCTGTCTAATTTCATAAAACGGGGTTCTAATTTGGGTTGTTCAATATGACCAATGCAGCAATAACGCCAGGCACCCAGCCACAAAAAGTCAAAAGTAGAACAATTAAGAACGACCCACAACCTTTTCCGATAACTGCCAGGGGAGGAAAAAGAATAGCCAATAATACACGAAAAAAACTCATTTTTATTTGATTTAGATTGATTGATGATGTACCTGTATGACGAGACAAACCCATAATTGTTACATATTTCTACTAAAAATCGGGATGAGCCGAATATCATTTCAAGCTCTTCAATACTAACATTTGAACAAACAAAGTACCAAGCTTATAATTTCATATTATATGATGCATAGAGTGTTGCGCCATTAGTTTATATTTGCAGCCTTAAATAGTAAAAAATGCAACTTTCGGAACAAGAAATTATTAGAAGAGAAAAATTGACCAAATTGCGCGAATTGGGCATTGACCCCTACCCCGCTGCATTATACCCTGTTGACGCCACGTCAAAGGGTATTAAATCTGATTACGAAGAAGGTAAAAAAGTGGTCATTTCAGGTAGATTAATGTCCCGAAGAATTCAGGGTAAAGCTTCTTTTGCGGAGTTGCAGGATAGTGAAGGCCGTATTCAAGTTTATTTTAACCGCGATGAAATCTGTACCGGTGAGGACAAAAGTCTTTACAATGATGTGTACAAGAAATTATTGGATATAGGCGATATCATTGGTATTGAAGGAGAATTGTTCACTACTCAAGTGGGCGAAAAAACTGTAATGGTGAAGAACTTTTCGCTTTTAAGCAAATCGTTGCGCCCGTTACCATTACCAAAAAAGGATTCCGAAGGGAATGTTTTTGACGAATTCAACGACCCGGAAATGAGGTACCGCCAGCGCTATGTAGATTTGGTGGTCAACCCTAAAGTAAAAGAAACGTTTATTAAGCGTACCAAGATTACGAACAGTATTCGCGAGTTTTATAATGAAGCTGGTTATTTGGAAGTTGAAACTCCCATTCTTCAACCTATTCCTGGTGGAGCTTCGGCTAGGCCATTTTTGACGCATCACAATGCATTAAACATTCCATTGTATTTAAGAATCGCGAACGAGTTATACCTTAAAAGATTAATTGTAGGCGGATTTGATGGTGTTTATGAATTCTCAAAGGATTTCCGTAACGAAGGAATGGACCGTACCCACAACCCTGAGTTTACCGTAATGGAACTCTATGTAGCCTATAAGGATTACAACTGGATGATGGATACCACCGAAAAGCTGCTTGAGAAAATCGCTCTTGATGCCAACGGAACTTCTAAAGTTACAGTGGGTGATAATGAAATTGAGTTTAAAGCTCCTTATGCCCGTGTTCCTATTTTAGAGGCAATAAAGATTCATACCGGTAAAGACGTTGCCGGAATGGGCGAAGTAGAACTTCGTGAAACTGCAAAAGAACTTGGTCTTGAAGTAGACGATACTATGGGTGTTGGCAAACTGATAGATGAGATTTTTGGCGAAAAATGTGAGCATCATTATATACAACCAACTTTCATAACGGACTACCCAAAAGAGATGAGTCCGCTTACGAAAGAGCATAGAGACAACCCAGCACTTACCGAGCGTTTTGAATTGATGGTAAACGGTAAGGAATTAGCAAACGCCTATTCTGAGCTTAATGACCCTATTGACCAACGCGAGCGTTTTGAAGAACAGCTAAAACTTTCCGAAAAAGGAGATGACGAAGCAATGTTCATTGATCAGGATTTCTTGCGCGCTCTTGAATATGGTATGCCTCCTACATCAGGTATTGGTATTGGTATAGACCGTTTGGTCATGTTAATGACCAACAACTCTTCCATCCAAGAAGTATTGTTCTTCCCGCAAATGAGACCGGAGAAAAAAGCGGTTGAACTTACAGATGAGGAAAAAGCAATCATAGCATTATTGAAACCAACAGGCGAGATGGAACTGGCAGACCTTAAAACCCAAGCCGGGTTAAGCGGCAAGAAATGGGACAAGTCAATGAAAGCTTTATCTAAACACGGATTAACTTCTGTTGTTGTTGAAGGTGATTCTAAAACAGTACAGCTAAAGCAATAAGTTCTATTTTAATCTGATATTTAACGAGCCCAATTCATTAAATGAATTGGGCTTTTTTTCGTTGCACTTCATTAAAAATGGTCAAAGAAGAGTGAACCTAAATACTCTGATATAAATTTATTCTCAAAAACAATCATTTTTCCCATTTGTTATTTTGCTATAAATTTTAGCCAAATAGCGAAAATAACTTACTCTTTATTGCAAAATTTTATATTTTAATAACTCAATTAGAATATAAATATCAAATTATCAAAACAAACTGGTTTAACCGTCGCAATACAGTATTCTCTATCCTTAGGGGTTTTCTTAATGAACAGCCTAGTACTTATATACTAAAAGTTGCACAGGTTGCGCAAATATCAGACGCATTCACAACTTAAGTTTTCTATATTTAAGATTGATTTTAGCAAAAACGGACCTAAAAATGAAAAAGAATATAACGGATAATATCTACTGGTTTCTTTTTCTTCCTTTGGGAATATTGTTATTAGGAGCCTGCCAATCCTCCCCTCCCGTTGATTTCAGCACACAAATAAAACCTATTCTTAACAACAAATGTATTACTTGTCATGGTGGTGTAAAAAAGAGCGGTGGTTTTAGTCTATTATTTAAAAATGAAGCTTTCGCCAAAACAGAATCAGGCGTTCCAGCTATTATTCCTGGAGATGCAGCAGGCAGCGAAATGATAAAAAGACTTCATGAAGAAGACCCTGAATTACGCATGCCTTACGAAAAACCGAAACTAACAGGCGAAGAAATAGACCTCTTGACACGCTGGATAGACGAAGGTGCTAAATGGGGACAACATTGGGCGTACTCGCTTCCTGAAAAAGTAGATGTACCCAAAATTAATATGAAAGCTAGCCTTTCCCCCGGTACTACTTCTGGCTTTATAAAAAATGAGATTGATCATTTTATTCTTTCCCGATTAAATGAAAAGGAACTCCAACCCAATCCATCCGCAGAAAAAAATATAATCGCCAGAAGATTATCTCTGGATATTGTGGGTATTCCACCAAGTCAAGAATTACTACAACGTTTTGAAAATGACCAACTATCCTACGAAGGCTTAGTAGATACTCTCTTTAATCAAAAGACCTACGGAGAAAAATGGGCCACTTGGTGGCTAGACCTAGCGCGCTATGCCGATTCTAAAGGCTACGAGAAAGATTTGGCCCGAACCATTTGGCGGTACCGTGATTGGGTAATCGGTGCTTTTAACCGAGACCTTCCCTATGACCAATTTACAAAAGAGCAATTGGCGGGAGACCTTTTGCCAGACCCGTCGCCTGATCAACTCATAGCGACAGCTTTCCACAGAAATACCATGAACAATGACGAAGGGGGTACCGACGATGAAGAATATCGTGTAGCTACTGTCATAGATCGTTTGAATACAACTTTTGAGGTTTGGCAGAGTACTACAATGGGCTGTGTACAATGCCATAGTCATCCTTATGACCCTTTCAAACATGAGGAATATTATAAGTTGATGGCTTTTTTCAATAATTCAAGGGATGAAGATACCCCAGGTGAATCTCCAGTTTTAAAATTTTACTCGCCCCCACAGCAAAAGAGTGTTGATAGGATTTTGAATTGGGCAAAGAAATATGGTGATGAGGAGACCTTTGCTACCTACAAGAACTTTTTACAATTTACAGAGCCTGTTTATAAATCACACTTTTACAAAGAAATTAATAATGGTTCGTATGATGACCATGCCTCCGTGGTTTTATGGGATAAAGGAAACTGCATCATAGAAAACGGTTATACCAACAATGCCAGTTTTGTCTATCTCAACTTTCGCTCCCACTATGATGGAACAAAAATCATTATCCGCGAAAAAGGTTCTGGAGGGCCTATTATTGGGGAGTTTATCATCAACAAACAAAAGCAAAATACCACGGCACGCTTTCCTATTAAAAAAACAGAACGTCAGAACGATATTTACATAGAAACCCATAATACGAATTCTAAAAAGGAAGCCAACCTTATGAACTTGTACTGGGTTGCCTTCATTCCAGATTTGCCAGGAAAAGACCAGCCAGAGTGGAATAGTATAAATTCTAATCTTATGGAAGCCCTTAATTGGAATACCCCAACTGTACCTATTATGGTTGAGAATCCAAACCATATGAAGCGCACAACGCAACTTTTTGATCGTGGTAGCTGGATGTCCAAAACCGATACTGTAGAGCCGGGCACTCCTGAAAGTCTGAACGTTTGGAATACAGATTGGCCAGAAAACCGCTTAGGCTTGGCCGAATGGATTGTAGATAAGAAAAATCCTTTAACGGCCCGTACTTTAGTTAATAGAGTGTGGCACCAGATTTATGGAAGAGGACTTGTTTCGACTGTTGAAGATATAGGCTCACAATCAGACGCACCATCGCACCCTGCCATGCTCGATTGGTTATCCTTACGCTTTATGAACGAACATAAATGGAGCGTAAAAAAACTGATAAAAGAAATTGTAATGGCAGGCACGTATCGGCAAAGCTCGGAAAGCACTCCCGAAATGTATGAAATTGACTCTGAAAACGAACTCTACGCACGTGGACCTAGAATTCGTTTGGGAGCGGAACAGATAAGGGATCAGGCATTGGCCGTTGCAGGGTTGCTCAGTGAAAAGATGTACGGACCTGGGGTTATGCCACCTCAACCTGATGGCGTTTGGCAAACTGTTTATAGTGATGCCCAGTGGGTAGAAAGTAAAGGAGAAGACCGTTACCGAAGAGGTGTATATACCTTTTTAAAAAGAACAAGCCCCTACCCTTCTTTCTTAACTTTTGATGCGGGTAGTAGAGAAGTGGCCACAATACGGAGAACGGTAACCAACACCCCCCTTCAGGCTTTGGTTACGTTGAACGACCCCGTTTATTTGGAAACTGCTTACCATTTGGCGAAAAATAACCGTGTACCCAATGACGTAGAGAAAAGTATCGCCCAGAGCTATAAAAATGCAACGTTCAAGGAAATAAGTCCGAATCGACTGAAAGCCTTAAAAACACTTTACAGTACTTCATTGACAGAATTCAACAAAAATAGCGAGGCCTTAAAACTATTTATTCAGTTTGAAGAGAAACCGACCGCAGAACTCAGTGCCCTTACCATTGTGGCCAATGCCATTATGAACTTAGATGAATTTTTAACGAAAGTATAGGCCATGAAAGACCAAATTGAAAGACTTGTTCAAGAACACTTGGCTAGAGAAGCGCAGGAAAAGACCCGAAGACACTTTATAAAAAGTTGCGCCCAAGGACTGGGCGGATTAGCACTAAGTTCCATTTTTATGGGATGTGACCCAATATCCAAGCAGAACAAAAAATCAGCTTCCACTTTTTCAGAACGCGACCTTAATCCATTGGCGACTTTAGCACCTCATTATGGGCCAAAAGTTAAATCGGTCATTTATTTGCACATGGCAGGGGCACCCTCGCAACTCGAAATGTTCGACTACAAACCAAAACTTCATAAGTTAGATGGTCAAGATTGTCCGCAGTCGCTATTGGCAGGCAAAAAATTCGCTTTTATAAAAGGAACTCCAAAGTTAATGGGCCCACAAGCGGAGTTTAAACAAGAAGGTGAATCGGGTAATTGGGTATCTAACTTCATGCCTCATTTTAAAAAAGTAGTGGACGACGTAGCTTTTCTAAAAGCAGTGCATACAGATCAGTTCAATCATGGTCCCGCCCAACTTTTTATGCATACCGGTAGTGCCCGATTGGGGCGCCCCAGTATTGGCGCTTGGGCCACCTATGGCCTAGGCTCGGAAAATCAAAACTTACCCGGTTTTGTAGTATTGACCTCTGGTGGAAATACTCCGGATGCCGGAAAAAGTGTTTGGGGAAGTGGCTTTCTACCTTCCGTATACCAAGGTGTGCAATGCCGTTCTAAAGGTGACCCTGTACTTTATCTTGATGACCCAGATGGAGTTTCAAGAGATTTAAAGAAAAGCACTATAGATGCTATCACACAAATTAACAAAGAAGAATACGCCAAATATGCAGACCCAGAAATTCTGGCTAGAATTAACCAATATGAAATGGCATACCGCATGCAAATTGCGGTTCCTGAGGTTATGAATATCAACAGTGAGCCAGAACATATTAAAGAAATGTATGGTGTTGAACCTGGTAAAGAATCATTTGCGAACAACTGTTTACTTGCTAGAAAATTAGTGGAAGACGGAGTTCGTTTTGTGCAGTTATTCGATTGGGGATGGGATAGTCATGGCGTTATCCGCTCGGGATCTATTGACAAGGGACTCCGAAATAAATGTACCCAAATTGATAGGCCGATAACCGCCTTGATTATGGACTTAAAGCAACGCGGACTTCTAGACGACACTCTCATTGTATGGGGTGGTGAATTTGGAAGAACACCTATGCAAGAAAACCGAGGTAATAAAAAAATGCCATTTAAAGGACGAGATCATCACGGTGATGCCTTTACCATGTGGATGGCTGGTGGCGGCATTAAAAATGGGGCCTCCCATGGGCAGACGGATGATATTGGTTTTTCTGGGGTAGAAGGCCGTGTATCCGTTCATGATGTTCATGCTACTATCTTACATCTACTTGGTTTTGACCATGAAGAATACACCTATGAATTTCAAGGAAGACCTTTCCGCTTAACCGATGTAGAAGGCCATATCATCAAAGAAATCTTATCCTGAATAAATCTCCAACAAACCAAACAATCCATGAAAATACCGTTAACGCTAGTAGTGTTTTTTTTCTCCTTCTTAGGATTTTCCCAACAAAAACAATTAGAATTCTACCAGACCGATTGGGGCAGGCAAATATCATGGGATGCTTTTTGCGAAAAAACAAAGGCTGCTGGTTATGACGGAATTGAAACTTGGTTCCCGAAAAATGAAGAAAGTCAAACCGAATTAAAAGTAGCTCTAATCAAATATGGTTTAAAAGTCGGTTTTCTGAACGGCACTAACAAGTCGCTTCCGTTTGAAGAAAGTTTGAAAAAATACACCGAACATTTTAAAACCCTCATCGCTTGGAAACCTGCTTACATTAATTGTCATACAGGTAACGATTTTTTCACTTTTGAGCAGAACAAAGCCTTTATTGAGGCTGCCAATTCAATTGCAAAAGAGAATAACATACCCATTTACCACGAAACACATCGGGGTCGTTTCAGTTACAACCTGCCCGACACCCAAAACTATCTTTCGGCTATTCCTGACTTAAAACTGACTCTAGACATTAGTCATTGGATGGTTGTTCATGAATCGCTTCTGCAGAGTCAAAATGAAGAATTAGAGGAAATCATAAACCGTTCGCATCATATTCATGCTCGTGTAGGTCATGCCGAAGGCCCACAAGTAAACAACCCGGAAGCACCTGAATGGAAAAAAGCAGTTGACCGCCATATGAATATATGGGAGACAGTAATCCGTAAACAATGGCAAGCCAAAGATGTTTTTACTATTACAACAGAATTTGGTCCAGCGGATTATATGCCGACTTTACCCTACACCCAATTGCCGGTTGCCGACCAATGGAAAGCCAATGTATATATGATGAAGCTTTTAAAAGAACGATTCGACCTAAAATAATAGTATGAACGTTCTTAAACAGCTTCTTGGAAGGCTACATCCGCTTGTTGTACATCTACCCATTGGTTTCATTATGATGGGACTGCTTTTGCAGTGGTACGATAGAAAGAAAAAAAAACACAACACCGTTATATCGCTTGTCTACTTATGGGCGGGTATTACGGCTACCCTAGCCTGTATTACAGGTTACCTGCAATATCTTGGAGAAGGCTATGCTTTTGACACGGTAAAGTGGCACTTGTGGTCTGGTATCGCTACAGCTTTATTTTCCTTTTTGATGTACGCCAAACTAAAAGGTATTCTAACTCTAAGTTTTCTCCTGAAACTACCCATGCTCGGTTTATCCATTTTCTTTTTTATGCTGATTTCCTTTACGGGTCACCAAGGGGGAAATATTACCCATGGAGAAGAATATTTAATAGAACCATTGCCAAATGCCATAAAATCGGCTTTGGGCTTTGAAAATTTTGAAGAGAAAAAAATCGACTTAAATGAGGATAACTGGCAAGATGCGTTACTCTTTGAAGACGTAATCAAACCCATATTGAACAACAAATGCGCTAGCTGCCACAACCCTAAGAAAACAAAAGGCGAATTGCTTCTCACAACTCAAGAAGGAATTCTTAACGGTGGGGAAAACGGAGCAATAATTGAAGCTTCCAATGCTCCGGAAAGTGAATTATATACTAGACTTATTCTTCCTATGGATGATGACGACCACATGCCTCCCGAAGGAAAAACCCAACCCTCAAAAGAAGAAATTCAACTTGTAATGGCTTGGATAGATGCTGGCAATCCGTTTGATAAAACCATTGCCGAGTCAGGCTTGGACAAGTCTCTTTTTCTTTCGTTCTTCCCTAAAAAGGCAGATTTTGACCACCCGAATATAGATGTCGAGGCTGCATCTGACCAACAAATAAAAACAATAGAAGCTTCTGGCATTCACATCGACCAGATTAGTAACGCCTCTAATTTCTTAAGTGCTTCTTGCATCAACAAACCTGATTTTACCGATTCGGATTTTGATATGCTGCTGCCTATAAAGAATCAAATTTCAAGACTTGACCTTGGCAATACCAAAATAACCGATGCAGTTTTTTCTAAACTAGCACAACTTCCCAACTTAACCATAGTGTTACTAGACAACACTATCATAACTGGAAAAAACCTTCAATCCTTAGCAGGATTGGAACATTTAAAATCTATCAACCTAACCCATACTGCCCTAGAAACAAAGTATCTTAAGTCAATTCATGATTTCAAAAATCTACAGCATCTCTATTTACATGGTACAAAAGCTACGCCTCAAAACACGAAGTTGAACAATTCTAAAATCCATATCGACTTTGGAAATTATCAACTTCCACCAATTCCATCGGACACTATTGTATATTAATTTTCAAAAGAAAAAGAAAAAACATAGCTTAGGAGCTCTAATTCAATGCCATGGAACTCAGTAAAAAAGCCGGACTCTTTGTAGGCCCTCTTCTTTTTTTTATAATTCGCTTTTTACCTTTTGATTTGGTCTCCGATAAAGGAGATGCAGTAATTGCCGTAGCGGTTTGGATGGTTATCTGGTGGATTACAGAAGCCGTATCCATTTCTGTTACCGCTCTTTTGCCATTGCTACTATTCCCTTTTCTAAAAATCATGGATATTGGAGATGTGGGAGCCAATTATGGGAGCCCCATCATATTTCTCTTCTTTGGAGGCTTTGTTCTTGCCCTGGCCCTTGAAAAAGTGAATCTCCACAAACGCATTGCCCTAAATATTATAAAAATTACAGGCACCACACCCAACAAAGTAGTACTAGGCTTTATGATAGCAACAGCCTCTTTGAGTATGTGGATCAGTAATACAGCTACAACGGTGGTCATGTTGCCTATTGCCATGTCGGTTATCGGGCTTCTGGTCAATGATGAAGACGGATTTACAAAAAGTGATCGGAATTTTGCCCTTTCCGTGATGCTTGGCATTGCTTTTTCAGCTAACGCGGGAGGCGTGGCTACAGTAATCGGTACGCCACCTAACTCGGTAATGATCGGCCTTCTTGAAAATGAATACAATATTGAAATCTCATTTTTAAAGTGGATGGTTCTTGGTGTCCCCTTCTCTGCCCTTATGATATGGATCAGTTATATGATTTTGGTCAAATGGATGTATCCTAATCGCGATTTGGTATTTTCAGCATCAAAAGATGTCATAAATGATGAACTAAAAAAACTGGGGCCTATGAGCGGAAAAGAAAAAATGGTACTCGCCATTTTTGGTGTCACCGTTTTCCTTTGGATTTTTAGAACCGTCATAAACGGCATATTTCCGGCATTGAAGCTCAACGATACTATGATCAGTATTATGGCGGCCATAGCCATGTTCTCCATTCCCTATAATATGAAAAAAGGAGATTTTATTATTGTTTGGAAAGACACTCAAAAATTGGCTTGGGGCATTTTAATTCTTTTTGGTGGAGGTTTAGCGCTAGCAAAAGGCATGTCCGTTAGTGGGATAGTGGATATGGTTTCCTCTGCCATTGGTGATAGTCAAGTTAGCATACTGTTTACCGCCATTCTTTTAATAACCCTTATGCTCTTTATGACCGAACTGATGAGCAACGTAGCTTTAATTGCGGTACTGGCCCCAGTAGTTGCGGGCATTGCCATTGGTCTAGATATTCCTATTCTTTACCTGTTGATTCCTGTTACCATAGCCAGTAGTTGTGCCTTTATGCTTCCCATGGCCACACCGCCCAACGCCATTGTATTTGCCAGTGGCTACGTAAAGGTGAATGAGATGGCCAGGGTAGGTATTATCCTGAACGTTATAGCCGTTGCCCTTTTGGTTTTGATGTTTCAATTTGTTGTACCATTATTATTTTAGAATTGGCTAAAAAATAATAGTTCTGCATCAACATTATTTTATAGAAACTGTTCTTCAACCGGAAAAGCCGGATTTTATATGAAGTTCGGTTTGCTTGTTCCTTCATTTTCTTATTTTTACCAAATTCAGTTGAACGAGAAGCATATCGTTGTAATTCATCCACTAATTTAATCGCCATTAATGAAAAAAATAATTCTAGCACTACTATCCCTTGTACTGTTCAGTAGTCATATCATGTACCTAAAGTTAGACTCCTATTTTCTAAAACCCAATAGGTCTGCAACCATTCAATTGTTCAACGGTACTTTTGATAAGAGTGATAATGTTATTGACCGCGACCGAATGTTAGATGCCAGCATGCTGAATAATGGCAAGAGAATAAAAATTGATGACTCCCAGTGGAGTGAAAAAGACAGCATCACCTTTTTAAATTTTAGAACCAGTGAATCAGGAACATATGTAACCGGAGTTTCTACAGCACCCAGGTCTATTGCAATGGATGCGGAGGCATTCAATACGTATTTGGAACATGAAGGTATACGAGATATGTTGGCCTGGCGACGTGATAATGACGCTTTAAACGGTGCCGCTGTTGAAAGATACTCCAAACATGTGAAAACTATTTTTCAAGTTGGAGATAAAAGAACGGATGATTGGCAAGAAATTCTTGGGTATCCAATTGAATTTATTCCGTTAGACAATCCATATGATTTAAATACTGGCGATGATTTAAAATTCAAACTACTATTTAACGGTAAGCCCTTGGCAAATCAACTGGTATATGCCGATTATAAAGGCGCAGAAGGACATAGCCATGATTCACATAAAAAAGAAGAACATAGTCATAAAAAAGATGCCAAAAAAGAACATGGGCATAACCATGATGCAGAGGGTACCCATAGTCATGCTAAGGAAACAGAAGAAAAACATAGCCATGGCGCTGAAGGCACTCATAGTCATGCAAAAGAAACAGAAGAACATAGCCATGATTCGGAAGAGGAAACCCACACCCATACTTCAGGGCAGCAGCTACGTACGGATTCCGAAGGTATTGCTACAGCAAAACTAACCGCAGATGGCATCTGGTATCTGCAAACCATACATTTAGTAAATGTAGCTAATGATGATGAAATTACCCATGAATCCAATTGGTCTACCTTAACATTTGAGGTTACTCACGGCCATGGCAAAGAAACACATACCCATGTGGCAGAAGAAGCGGAAATTCCTTCTTATGTGTTTTGGATAGGTAGTGTTTTATTAGTTGGAGCCTTATTCTTCTGGTTTAATAGAAAGAAGTAAATGAAGACACCTAATAAGCAAATTCTAACAACTTCATTACTACTACTTTTTCCTTTACTTCTAGCAGCACATGGGGTAAGTTCAGCCGATCAGGAAACACTGAATAACGGTGGGTTATTATCCTATATATACGTGGGTGCAAAACATATGGTTACCGGGTATGACCATCTCCTATTTTTAGCTGGGGTCATCTTTTATCTAAATAACTTCAAGGATATTGTCCGCTTTATTACTGTATTTACGATAGGACACAGTATTACGTTAATTGGCGCTACTTATTTGGGTATTAAGGCAGATGAACATTTAATAGATGCCGTTATTGCTATAAGTGTTTTATATAAAGGATTTGAAAATTTAGGAGGGTTTGAAAAATATCTAAAATTCAAATCCCCTAATCTTTTATGGATGGTATTTATATTTGGATTGATTCACGGTTTTGGATTATCTACCCGCTTACAATCTTTTGATGTAGGAAGCTCTCAATTTCTAGCAAAAATTGTCTGTTTCAACATTGGCGTTGAACTGGGGCAAGTTCTTGCTTTGATTCCTATTGTTTTTATAATTACCCAATGGAAATCCAAAAAAAGCTACACTCCCTTTTACAAAGCAGCCAATTTATATCTGATAATTGCTGGAATTGGTCTTTTTATATATCAGATGTATGGGTATTTCTACGGAGGTCATTAATTTAAATTACATCTTTCCTTAAACTGTAGATTGAGAAATCTATAGTATAAAACAAAAGCGCACCAATAAAAAACAAAACCCCTGTTATTCACAGGGGTTTAGCTAGCTAATTCAAATAATTTACAATGGTTAATTGTTCCTTATATACGGATTATATCCGCTTGGTAGATGTTTCTTTGTATCAAAATCTAGAGAAATTTCATCATTTTCATCAATGTAGTTGAAAGCTTCTACATCTATTGGGAATGAATAGGCGTTAAAGCCTTCTGGAAGGTATTTCTTAGTACTTAGAACTACTCTAGCATCAGACTCAATAAAATTAATTGCATCTAGATTTACATAAATATCATTGGCATCAAAATCTTCTGGCAAATAATCTGCTGTATCAAAGCCAAGGTCAAAATCTGCATCCTCTTCAATATAATTTATAGAATGAATAACTGTATCATCCTTTTCGGTTAGCGGATCAGCTGCAAATACTCCGTTTGCAAATATAAGACCCAATAACATACTTACTTTTAAACTCTTGTTGTTCATAACGTTGTAGGTTTATGATATGAGTCTATATAACGCTGAAACCTTTCTTTATTGTTCTTTATATTTTGTGAGAGGTTTCCTAAAAAACCAGCAAATTACCAAATTCACAATTCAAGAGCACAAACGATATTAACTTCGCACTTAACAACACTCTAACTTACATTACAAGTAGAGAATAGCATGAATTTTTATCACAGAAAATTTTACTTTTTTTCTAGTCAGCCACTATTTTAATTGCCTTACGAATAAGTTATCGGTGTTTTTATATCTTACATCGAAACTAAACTTATTTCAAAAGAGAGAACAGCGAACAAAAAAGCGATAGCAACAACAAATACCCCCTACCTATCTCAAAAATAAAAATATCAAAAGTGCTATATTTACGAACGATAATAGAGGAATATCATGCAAAATTAGCTTTGCTCCATTATACTAAACATTACAACTTCTAACCAAAATTACATGTCCAAAACAGTTATCACCAAATTACTCTTTGCGATACTCTTAATTAATTTTGCATCCGCGGAAGCGCAAATTTTCAAAAAGAAAAAAGACGAGACCGAAAAGTCAGACAAAAAAGATGACGATAAAAAATCTAAAATAAAACCATACGGTAAGGTCATTACTAAAGATGCTAAGACGGATGAAGGTCTATTTGATGTACATGTGGTTGATGAAAACCACTTCTACGAAATACCAGATTCTCTTTTCAATAAGAAAATGCTCATGGTAAGTCGTATTTCAAAGACGGCTACTGGCATTGGTTTTGGTGGCGGAAAAATCAATACTCAAGTTCTTCGTTGGGAACGTAAGCCCAAAAAAGTGCTGTTACGTGTTGTTAGCCACAACGTGGTTGCCGCAGATTCCTTACCCGTACATGAAGCTGTAGTGAATTCTAATTTTGAACCTGTCCTTTTCGCTTTTAATATTATGGCGATAAAAAAGGATACGGTAAACCCAACTACCGTAATCCAGGTAAATGAACTTTTTGAAAAAGACACGCAAGCTTTTGGTATGCCAGATACCTATAGGGATAAGTATAAAGTTTCTCGCTTAGATGAGGCTAGAAGCTATATTGAAACCATTAAGAGTTACCCTTTAAATGTTGAAGCCCGCCATGTAAAAACGTATTTGGCCAAGAAGCCCCCCAGTAATGGTAGCCTAGGTTCCATATCTATAGAAATCAACAATTCTATGATTCTTTTACCTGCGGAGCCTATGAAACGCCGTTATTTTGATGAGCGTGTGGGTTGGTTTACCAGTGCCCAAACAGATTATGGTTTGGATGTTCAAAAAAGTAAAACCGTGAAGTTCCTTGACCGGTGGCGTTTGGAGGTCAAAGATGCGGATATAGAAAAGTACAAACGTGGCGAATTGGTGGAGCCTAAAAAGCAAATTGTATATTATGTAGACAGGGCTACACCAAAAAAATGGCTTCCTTATATAAAACAAGGTATTGAAGATTGGCAAGTTGCTTTTGAAGATGCAGGTTTTAAAAATGCCATTATTGCCAAAGAGCCACCTTCTGTTTTGATAGACCCGGAGTGGTCTCCCGAAGATGTGCGCTATTCCGTGGTGCGCTATTTGGCTTCGCCTATTCCAAATGCAAATGGACCACATGTGAGCGACCCGCGTAGTGGAGAGATTCTAGAATCCGATATAAATTGGTATCATAATGTAATGACTTTATTGCATAACTGGTTCTTTGTACAAACAGCTGCAATTAATCCGGACGCCAGAAATACGGAATTTAAAGATGAAGTTATGGGACGTTTAATCCGTTTTGTTTCTGCTCATGAGGTGGGTCACACCTTGGGTCTACCACATAACATGGGAAGCAGTGTTGCCTACCCTGTAGATTCTCTTCGGTCGGTTTCCTTCACTCAAAAATATGGCACAGCTCCTTCTATAATGGATTACGCCCGTTTCAACTATGTAGCCCAGCCAGAAGATGGTAATGTTGCTCTTATGCCAGACATTGGCACTTATGATAAATATGCCATTAAATGGGGATATAAGCCTATTCTTGATGTTTCTACAGAGGAAGAAAACAAAGTATTAGATAGTTGGATTCTAGAACATGCAGGAGATCCTCTATACCGTTTTGGCCACCAACAAGTAGGTGATGTGGTAGACCCAAGTTCTCAAACTGAGGATTTAGGTGATGATGCTATTAAAGCAAGCCTATATGGAATTGAAAATTTAAAACGAATTGTACCTAACCTCGTTACATGGACCAAAAAAGATGGAAAGACCTATGAAGACCTTGAAAAGCTGTATGGTCAAGTCGTAGCACAATTTAATCGTTATACGGGCCATGTATCTAACAATATAGGGGGAGTATATGAATATCAAAAAACCTACGACCAAGAAGGTGCCGTTTACATTCCTGTTGCTAAAGAACACCAACAAAACTGTATGTCTTTTTTACAAGATGAACTTTTTGCAACACCACGATGGCTAATTGACCAAAACATCTTTAATAAAATTCAGTACTCAGGTTATGTCGAAGAAATAAGAAAGATGCAGACCAGAACGTTGGACAACATTTTAAGTTTGGGCAAGCTACAGCGCTTGGTAGAAAATGAAACCGCGAACGGAGCGGAAGCGTATCATTTAACCGATATGATGGGCGAATTACGAAACGGTATCTGGTCTGAACTTGAAAATGGCAGCACCATTGACACCTATAGAAGAAACCTTCAAAAAGCACACATAGACCGGTTGGCATATTTGATGACCGCAGAAAACCAAAAGAAAAAACCTGATTTTGGCGGATATCAAAAATCTACGGTGGTGAACACCAGCCAATCGGACATTCGTTCGGTAGCCCGTGGTGAGTTAAGTAATTTACAACGAACTATTAAAAGGGCTATTGGCCGAACTTCGGATACGATGAGCAAATATCACTTGGAAGATGTAAACAAGCGAATAGAGCAAATACTTGACCCCAAATGATAAGCCAAGATCATTTTCTAAATAACATATTCACGCCTTCTAATTTTTCGGATGAAGAACTGGCCACGATTATCCCTAAATTTAAAAAAGTTACTTTCTCCAAAAACGACTTTATACTAGAGGAAGGAAAAACGGAAAATCACTATTGGTTTATTGAAAGTGGCTTTGCACGCTCTTATGTGGTGAATACCGAAGGGAAAGATATCACCACAAACTTTTATGCCGTTGGTGATATTGTTATTGACTGGACCTCTTTTTTCCTTAGAAACCCTACGAGAGAAAACATTCAGGCTTTAACGGATTGCGTATGTTGGCAGTTAGATTTTGATACTTTTCAAGAACTCTTTCACAGCATACGTAGTTTTAGGGAACAAGGGCGCACAACATTGGTAAACAGTTATTTCGCTTTAAAGAAGCAAAGTGTAGCTATGATTGCGGACCAAGCTTCCGAGCGGTACCTAAAGCTGTTAAGAGAAAAACCGCATATTATTCAGAATATTTCGCTTAAACATATTGCTACATATTTGGGTGTTACGGACACTTCTTTAAGCCGAATTAGAAAAGAGATTTCGGGCGAATAGGTTTTCTTGCCCTATGACAAGTTTTATTTTTTTTAATGCAGGTAGCTTAGCCTCATCGAAATATACAAACCATAAAACTTTGACAATGGAAAATCTTCAAGACTTCATGTTGCTATTCCGGATGCAACCTAGCACCGAACACCCCACTACTGATCAATTAAGTGAAATGCAGCAAAAGTGGGGCTCTTTTATTGGTGGTATTGCTGCACAGGCTAAACTTGTAAGCACAACTCGGTTGGCTTTTGAGGGAGCTACAATTGACAACCAATTAAATGTTAGCACAGGAATTACCATAGCGAACAACGAGACCCTAAGTGGTAACATGGTCATTAAAGCAACCACCGTTAAAGAGGCTACTGAAATAGCAAAAGGATGCCCTATTCTTGCCATGGGCGGTTCTGTAGAAGTGAGAGGCATAATACCAATGGAAGTTTAAAACCCTGCAAAAGATGAAAACAATTTTTAAAAACGAAACAATTGCCGAGTTAGTGGATAGAATAAACTCCCTTCAAGAACTCAATCAAGCTCAATGGGGTAAAATGAATGCTTACCAAATGCTTAAACATTGCACATTAGGCGAAGAATTGTTCCATAGTAAAAAAAGCTACAAGCGTTTATTTATTGGTAGGCTGTTTGGCGGCATGGCGTTGCGCAGTATTTTAAAAGACGAGCAACCGATGAAAAAAAATCAACCTACCCATCCTGAATTTAAAGTTACCGGTACGGGCAACTTTGAAAATGAACGCAAAAAATGGATTGAATTGCTTCAAGCATATGACTCCTTTTCAAACCCTGATTTTGTACATCCGTTTTTTGGAAAAATGACCACAGAGCAGATTGGAGTTTTTGTTTACAAGCATACGGACCATCATTTAAGGCAATTTGGAAACTAACACTATGCTACAGTATCTATTTATTGCGACTACCCTTTTATCCTTAATTCTTTTTTATCTAGGAACAGGAAAAGACAAAAGGTTTTTTGTTTTCAGTATACTCTGGCTTCTTATTATTGGTCTAATTGCACATAACGGATATTTTGAAAATACTAAAGCAAAACCTCCTCGGTTTATTTTTACAATTATCCCTTCCATCCTTGCTTTTGCATGGATTTATAAAATAGTCCGTTTAAATAAAATCAAACCTAAGTTTTTAGTCGCTGTTCATATCGTTCGTATCCCGGTTGAACTCATCCTTTTTCAATTATTTCTACAAAAGAAAGTCCCTATTCTGATGACTTTTAAAGGATGGAATTTTGACATTATAATGGGAATATCGGCTCTAATCATTCTTTTATACTTACTATATGCTAAAAAGAACCTTTCCCGATCTTTTATTCTAGCTTGGAATATTTTAGGACTTCTCTTTCTAACTACTATTGTCTTCATAGCAATTCTATCATCACCATTACCTATACAGCAGTTGGCTTTTGACCAACCCAATATTGCAGTTTTACAATTCCCATATATTTATCTACCCACTTACATTGTTCCAGTGGTTTATCTTTCACACACACTGGCAATTCAAAAAAATTAGAATTTAAGTAACAAAAATTTTGAGGCACAAAAACACTTAAAATAAGAACCATTGTTAATCTAGCCTCAATCCCTTTACAACATCTACGAAATACATTAAACCATGATGAAGTGATTTTACAAACAACAAGTTTGTACTATTTGACCACACCCTAAGGTCGCTTTACAACAAGCTTTTCACCCGCCTAATTGTTTTGTCTAAATTAGTATCAGAATCAAAAAACATACGCCATGTCTCAAAAACTTAAAAGTTCTTTATACCTAGCAGGATTCGTAATTGCATCAATTATTTATTACAATCAAACCAATTCTGAACAGTCTCCCCAGACTATAGAAATGGCATCTGCAGATATGGAACAAGTTATTTCCCCAGAGGCACTGGACTAGAATACATAAACATTGAACGACCTACTATGTGAGGGCGAAGAAGCATTTCTTTGCCCTTTTTTTATACCTCAAAATCCCGTCTAATCATCTATTAATTAATTGATAAAAAAATAACATACGTTAAACCATTCTCCATTTTTCCACTCTAAGTAGTATAATCATTAAAATTAAAAACATGAAAAAGATACTTGTAGCATTAGTATGTATGGTTGGGCTTACCGCAATGGCCCAGAAGGAAAAAGGACATGGTAGAGATCAAATGAAAGATTTGACCGCAGAACAAATGGCCACACTTCAAACCAAAAAAATGACCTTGGCCTTAGACTTAACGTCTGGTCAACAACAGAAAATAAAGGCCATTCATTTGGAAGAAGCAAAAGAGCGTAAAGCCAAACACGAAGAACGCAAAGCACAGAGAGAAGAAGGCGAACGTAAAAAACCGACTTCCGAAGAAAGATATGCCATGCAAAATGCAAGATTGGACAAAATGATTGCTTTTAAAGCCGATATGAAAGATATCCTTTCTGCTGAGCAATATGAGAAATGGGAGAAAATGCACAAACGCAGAGGGAAAAAGCACTCCAAAGAGAATAAGGGAGAGCGTAAAGCGAGGAAATAAATAGATGAAGTTGATTTTTAAGAAAGAAGAGTTGCCACAATGCAACTCTTTTTTTGTGCTTATTTTCTACATATTTGATTAGGTTTACGATGCAGCACAAGAATTATACTTTTCATTAAAGACTTAGATCACACATATGAATTTCTCAATTAAAAATGCTATTTCTCAGGTTTATGAACCCTTAAAGTTATCGCTAACAAAATTTACGATTGAAGCGGAAAGTCAAGATTATGATGCTTGTAGGTTTCATCTTGGGTCAAAAATAATTATCTTTAGGAAAGCGAAAATAACTCCAAAGAAAGTTGGACAATTTGTTACTTTCTGGAAACGCGCTAAAACGGGTGTAATTTGTCCTTTTGAAGAAAGTGATTATTTCGACTTTTTTGTAATAGCTGCCAGTAAGGATAATTTTTCCGGGCAATTCGTTTTTCCCAAAAAACGCTTACTAGAGAAAGGAATAATATCGACTGAAAAAAAAGAGGGCAAAAGAGGTTTTCGCGTATATCCTCCTTGGGATGTGACAAAAAGTAAACAGGCCATTACAACTCAAAAATGGCAGGAAAAGTACTTTTTTCACATCCATGATACACTAGACGAAAATAGAATACGAATGCTTTATAACTAGCATAAATGCTAATCATAAAAACTGACCTATGAAAACAATGACCTGCAAGCAATTAGGGGGAGCCTGTGACACAAAATTCTCTGCTAATACCTTTGAAGAAATAGCTGAATTGAGCAAAAAACATGGAGCGGAAATGTTTCAAAAGAAAGACTCCGCCCATTTAGAAGCGATGAATGAAATGCGCAACCTTATGCAATCGCCCGAAGGCATGCAAGCATGGTTTGAAAACAAACGAAAAGAATTTGCTTCACTGCCCGAAAACTTGTGATTAAAATTCTATCTTTTTTAAAGCGGCCACGGTGGCATCAATATCATCATACGTTAAGGCATCATTTAAGAAGTAACTCTCAAAAGCACTTGGTGGCAGGTAAATACCGTTCTCCAACATACCGTGAAAGTACTTTTTAAAAGTGTCATTATTTCCTTTTGCAGAACTTTCAAAATCAACAACCTCATCTTCTGTAAAATGAACAGATATCATACTACCAAATCGGTTGATTTGATACGGAATCTCTTTTTCCTTTAAAACGGCATCTAAACCTTCATGGAGGTAAGCCGTCTTTTTAGCCAAGCTTTCAAAAACTTCCGGATTATTGTTCAATTCAGTAAGCATAGCCAATCCTGCAGCCATTGCTAATGGATTTCCACTTAAGGTTCCTGCTTGATATACTGGGCCTTCAGGTGCCAAATGCGACATAATTTCCGCGCGTGCGGCAAAAGCACCTACAGGCAGACCTCCGCCTATAACCTTTCCAAAGCACACAATATCGGCATCAATACCCAAAGCTTCCTGAGCACCACCTTTTCCTAAACGGAAGCCGGTCATCACCTCATCGAACAACAAAAGGATTCCTTCTTCGGTACAAAGTTCCCGAAGTCCCTTGATAAACTCATCCGAAGGAATAATACATCCCATATTACCCGCAACCGGTTCAATAATTACCGTTGCTATTTCACCTTTATTGGCTGCAACCAATTCACGAACACTCTCTAGATCGTTGTACTTTGCCAACAAAGTATCTTTTGCCGTACCTTGGGTAACACCAGGGCTATTTGGACTACCAAAAGTAACCGCACCACTACCCGCTTGTATCAAAAACGAATCGGAATGACCATGATAACAACCTGCAAATTTTATAATCTTATCCTTTCCGGTATATCCACGTGCCAAACGAACTGCACTCATACAGGCTTCCGTTCCGCTATTTACGAATCTAATTTTATCAATATTAGGCACCATTGAAACAGCCAATTGGGCAAGCTGAGTTTCAATTTCGGTAGGCATACCAAAAGAAGTACCTTGCTTTGCTTTCTCGATTACCGCATTTATTACGGGTTCATGAGCATGTCCCAAAATAAGTGGGCCCCAAGAGGCAATATAGTCTATCAACTTATTACCATCTTCATCATACAGGTAAGCGCCTTTAGCTTTCTTTACGAAAATTGGATCACCGCCAACTGCTTTAAATGCACGAACGGGTGAATTTACACCTCCTGGAATATATTTTTGTGCCTCTGCAAACAAGGCGCTACTTCTTTGATATAACATCTATTTATTGAAATTTTGTGTCTTAACGGTAAGTTCTTGACCAATGGCCAAATTATTATCATACATGTAGTTCCATCTTTTTAAATCATCAACGGAGACCGAATATGACCTAGATATAGAGTATAGCGTATCTCCCTTCTGAACTACATGAACTTGACTTTTGGTACGAGTAGCAACAACCGGTGCTTCTTTTCTTTGCCCGTAGCCTTGCTTCGCAATTTCAGTATCAAAAGCATACAATTTATAACGCTCAATTAATGAAATTAGCTTCTGTGGATAATGCTTATCCGTGGCATATCCGGCCTGTCTAAGACCCTTTGCCCACTTTTTATAATCATCATTTCTATAATCGAACAAAAAGGCATAGCGAGAACGGTTTCTTAAAAAAATACTATGATCACGATAAGAGTACATGGGGTGATTGTATTTCCTGAAGCACTCCCCTTTCTCATCATCATCATGAAAATCATAATCGCCCTCCCAACCTGTGTGGCATTTTATCCCAAAATGATTGTTTGTTTTTAGTGCCAAAGCGCCTTTTCCAAGTCCACTTTCCAATAGTCCTTGAGCCAAGGTGATACTTGCTGGAATACCGTAAGCCTTCATTTCCATCTGAGCGACTTCGGAGAAGGTTTCAATATACTCTTCCGGCGAGTTAATCGTAAAACGAATGAACTTACCGGTATCTTCGGGCATAGGATAAAGTCCATCGTCAGTAATCTTCGTTTCTTTCTTTACGACTACAGCCTCAGTTCTCTTAGGAGGAGCTTCTTTTCGGGTAGAAACCGTTCGTTTGGCCTTACATCCTATAAAAAATATACTTAGAAGCGATGCTATTATCAGTCTACGTATCATACGTTTATTAATGGTAGTTTTTTCTTTTGCAAAATGCGATTCACTCCTTCTATACCCTGTAGACCTCCTGTGTGGATAGCCAAAATATTAGTTTTGGGAGAGAAATAATCTTTTTGGACCAAATCCATTATTCCAAAAAGTAATTTTCCCGTATAAATGGGATCCAGCTGAATTTTCGTCTTCTTTAAAAAAGTATTCATAAAGTCAACCAACTCCCCAGTAACCTTGGCATAGCCCCCAAAATGATAATCGGATTGCAATTCCCAATTATTTCTTGCTGCGAATTTACAAATATCTTCTTGTAAAAAATCGCCTTTGAGTGCTGGAAACCCCAAAACTTTTTGTGAACTAGAAGCCGCATTGCTAATACCGGCAATTGTACCGCCTGTACCTACAGCACAGCAGATTACGTCAAAATCAGCATCGGCAGGGGTTAGAATCTCCTGACACCCCTTTATGGCCAAAGGATTGGTTCCACCCTCCGGTAAAAGATAAAAATCTCCGAATTCATTTTTTAGCTCCTCTAAAAAATTGGGAATTTCCTTTTGTCTATATAGATCCCGTGAAACAAACTTAAACTTCATACCATGGGATTGGGCCAACTTTAAAGTACTGTTCTCCTGCCATTTTTGAGCAATTTCTTCTCCTCTAATAATGCCAACAGTCTTCAAATTGTGAATTTTCCCTGCATAGGCAGTTGCCGCAATATGATTGGAAAAAGCACCTCCAAAAGTCAAAAGCGTACCAAAACCTTCTGCTTTTGCTTCCTCTAGATTGTATTTTAGCTTTCTGTATTTGTTGCCAGAAATTAAGGGGTGGATACGGTCTTCCCTTTTAATAACAAGAGAAACCCCTTTTTGGGCCAGTATTGGCAAATGTACTTCTTGATTGACAGTTGTTACACGCATATTTCACAAAAGTAGTGTGAAATACAGTACTATTAAAACCTAGCAACAACCATGCTTAATAGATTAAGCTTCTTTCCTGAATAAATATTTAAAGAAACTAAATGCATTACGCTCACTCGTATAATTTAGGTTCTTCTCATTTGAGTAGGCCTCCCTCTCAAAGCTAATATTCTGGTACGCCTTATAACTATCCAAATAGAATATGGTACGTATTAGCCATTCCGAGATATAGAAAAAGTAGAAGAAAACAATCAACAGTTCTTGTTGTTGTTTTAAATGAATCTTCTCATGATTGATCAAAACAATATCTTCTTTGAGCTCATCATGTTTTAAAATGATAAAAGGCCAAAGTGATAGACCAACATAGTTCTTATAAAAAAAATGTTTAAAGACTAAGATCATAATCAAAGGTTTAAACGGCACTTAACAAAGTTAATTGTTACTAGACCATCTTATTCGATAACACAACTTTGCCGCTATAATTGTAATCATTCGTTAAAATACTGCTAAAGGCTATAAGATGTACGTTTTTAGAATCCTTTTTAGCTCTTTATCAACAATAATGCAGTAATTTTAATCTAGAATGAAATGGAAGATAAGTTAATGAAAAAAATAATTCCGCCAGAAGAAGGCGACTTCTACCTATCGGAAGAAGGGTATAGAGTTTTTACAAAACAGTATCATTTAAAGAGAGGCTATTGTTGCGAGAGTGGTTGCAGACACTGCCCATATGGTTTCGACCCTAAAACGAACCGTCAATAAACACTGTTGTTCGGCATGATTTTTGAGACTATTTTCCTGAAGAAAATGATGTATTAACACCAAATACGATAATTAGTTATGAAAAAGATTAAAATTTTAGTGGTGCCCATGCTCGTGTTGCTATTTTTAAGTTCGTGTACCTCTGTACGTGTGCTTTCTGACTACGACAAAGAAGCCAATTTCAACAGTTACAAATCCTATGCTTTTTATAAGACCGGAATTGACAAATCCCAAATTTCCGATTTGGACAAAAAGAGAATCCTTAGAGCCATAGAGTCCGAAATGACCAAACGTGGCTTTTCCAAATCTGAAAACCCAGATATTTTAGTGAGTATTTTCACTAAGGAAAAAGAACAAGTTGATATCTACAACAACTACTGGGGTGGTGGTTGGGGCTGGGGCTGGAACCCGTATTACTGGGGGCCAGGCTGGGGCGGTGGCAATAATGTCAGCACCCGCACCGAAGGTTCATTATACATAGACCTAATAGACTCAAAAAGTAAAGAATTAGTTTGGCAAGGTAAGGGTGTTGGAAACCTAACAACCACCGGTAACATAGCCAAGAAAGAGGAGCGTATTCAAGAATTCGTATCTGAAATTCTAATGCAATACCCACCTAATATTGTGGCCACTAAATAATGGAAATAAATTAGGCACACCAAAAATACCAAAGCTCTTTTAATCAAAAGAGCTTTTTTTAGGTCTTTCTCGTTTATCGAAAAAGAATTAAAAGAAAAAACCCTATCTGCCCTTTTTTGTACCTTTATAAAAGAAACCCTCTAGTATGACGTACACTAGCAATCCTGTTTTAGACAAACTGCCCGTGCATTTGCAGCAGTATATAAAACCGCAAGACTATAGTGACTATTCCGCTATAGACCAGGCTGTTTGGAGGTACGTAATGCGTAAAAACGTGGATTACCTAAGTAAAGTAGCCCATACCTCCTACTTGGAGGGCTTACAGAAAACGGGGATTTCCATTGACTATATTCCTAATATGTACGGCATGAACCGTATTTTAAAGGAAATAGGTTGGGCTGCAGTTGCGGTTGACGGGTTTATACCTCCATCGGCATTTATGGAATTCCAAGCATATAATGTTCTTGTTATTGCTTCTGATATTCGTCAATTAGACCACATAGAATACACTCCTGCTCCCGACATTATACATGAAGGAGCTGGTCATGCCCCTATTATAGCTAATCCTGAATACGCCGAATATCTAAGACGATTTGGAGAAATAGGTTCCAAGGCAATTTCTAGTGCCAAAGATTACGAATTATATGAAGCCGTTCGCCACCTTTCTATCATAAAAGAGGCCCAAGGTACTCCACAAGATAAAATTGACAAGGCCGAAAACCGAATTGAAGAGCTACAGGAGAATATGGGCGAACCCAGTGAAATTGCACTCATACGAAACTTGCACTGGTGGACCGTTGAATACGGGCTTATAGGCACACCGGAAAATCCAAAAATATATGGCGCTGGACTCCTTTCCTCTATTGGCGAAAGTGCTTGGTGCATGACCAATGAAGTTGAAAAAAAGCCCTATTCTTTAGATGCCGCCTATACTTCTTTTGATATTACAAAACCACAGCCCCAGCTTTTTGTTACTCCAGATTTCGCTTACCTAAGTCAGGTTTTAGAGGAGTTTGCGAACACTATGGCTTTGCGAAAAGGCGGTTTGAGCGGAATAAACAAATTGATTGCATCCAAGGAACTAGGTACAATAGAACTCAGTACCGGACTACAGGTTTCAGGTAATTTTGATAAGGTTATATCATATGAAGGCAAACCTGCTTTCTTTCAAACCAATGGGCCAACCGCACTCTCTTTTAGAGATAAAGAACTTGTAGGTCATAGTATTAAAAAACATGCCGCCAGCTTTGGCTCTCCAATGGGTAAACTAAAAGGCATTAACCTGGCCATAGAAGATATGAGCCCGCTAGACCTTAAGGCCTATAACATTTTTGAAGGACAACACGTTTCTCTAGAATTTGAAGGCGAAATAAAGATTACAGGAGAAATCATCACTGGTACCCGAAATTTACAGGGAGAAATTATTTTAGTCACTTTTAAAAATTGTACTGTCACCCATAAAGACAACGTGCTCTTTAAGAGTGATGATGAAATGTACAGCATGGCGGTAGGCAGGGAAATAGTATCGGCATACAATGGCCCTGCGGATTTAAGCAGTTTTGATTTGGTTACCCATAAAGTTTCATCCACCACTATAAAACCAAAAAATAATACTTCGCATTCGCAATTAGAAGCATATTACGAGCAGGTCCGTCAGTATAGAGAAGGAAAAAACATTACAATTTCTAGGCACAAAGTATTTGAGGCCATTAGAGATACGTATCCTAACGATTGGTTATTACCTGTAGAACTTTACGAGTTAGCCAAAGAAAACGGAGACCATGACTTTGCCCATGAGATTTCAACCTATTTACAGACCGTAAAACTAAATAATCCCAAAGTAGGCCGTTTAATAGATGATGGTCTCGACTTGATAAACCATAAATTTAAAACCGAGGAATTGAACTAAAACCAACAATTCCTTAATTGACCCCAAACCAAAAAACCGTGAAACCATTACTTTTTATACTACTTACACTTACTACATTAGGACTTATGGCACAGCCAGAAGCCAACTATGATGAAACCAAAGTGCCAAAATTCTCGGTACCAGATCCCTTAACCACGTTCAGCGGAGAAGCAATTACCGATAGCCAAGAATGGGAAGAAAAGAGAAAACTGGAAATTTATCAATTTTTTGAAAAGCAGATATATGGAAAAGTACCCGCTTTATTAGATGAATATTCGTTTAAGGTTATTGAGCAAGATAACCAGGCTTTAGAAGGAAAAGCACAACGTAAACAAATAACCGTTGGCCTAAAGAAAAACAACCGCACACTCAATTTCAACATCCTTTTATATCTGCCTAACGGAAATGAAAAAGCACCGGTATTCCTAGGCTACAACTTTCACGGAAACCATACGGTAACAGATGACCCAAATGTTATTATTCCCGAAGCATGGAACGAAAACAATGCGGATTTAAAAATAAGCAGTAACAAAGCCACTGAAGCCTCTAGGGGCGTACGAATGCACCGTTGGAGCATAGATAAAATGCTGGACAACGGGTATGGATTGGCAACCGTTTATTATGGGGAAATAGACCCCGATAAAAATGACTTTTCAGACGGTTTGCATAGTCTGTTCTATGCGGAAGAACAGACCAAACCCAAAACCAATGAATGGGGCAGTATAGCAGCTTGGGCCTATGGTCTTAGCCGTGCCATGGATTATTTAGAGAACGACACCAATATCTCCAATGTAATTGTTTTTGGACATTCTAGACTAGGAAAAGCAGCATTATGGGCTGGAGCTACGGACGACCGTTTTTCTGGGGTGATAAGCAATAATTCCGGTTGTGGCGGTGCTGCATTATTTAAACGAAAATTTGGCGAAACCATAGGTCACATCAATAATTCGTTCCCGCATTGGTTTTCCGAAAGTTTTAAAAAATACAGTAATAAAGAAGAAATTTTACCAGTTGACCAACATCAATTATTGGCACTAATAGCGCCAAGACCTTTATACGTAGCAAGCGCCGTTGAAGACGAATGGGCAGACCCAAAAGGTGAATTTCTTTCTACACAATATGCATCTAAAGTTTATGGCCTTTACGGTAAAAAAGGAATTGATTTAACGGAGTTTCCTGAAACGGACCGTCCCATTCAGCAAACTATGGCTTACCACATGAGAAGTGGCAAGCATGATGTTACTGCGTATGATTGGGACCAATATATGACCTGGGCAGAGACTTTTGCAAAATAAAACTCAAGTTGATTTTAATCTTTAAAAAGCACTTCAGGCAGATTCTGCTCTACAGGTTGATTTTTGTATGACAGCGTCCACCCCATGGAATTCGTCAAAATATAGAATTTCTGCAGTTCACTAATCAGCCGGTTTTCAGCATTGCTTTTTAATGCCGATGCTTCTACTTTTTTCATAAGTGAAGCCTTTACATTTTTTTTGATTTTATTGTAATCGGAAGCTTCAAACATGTTTAGGTAATCGGAAGTGACATCATAATATTCAAAATCAGGATTGATTTTCACTTCGGCTTCAGGTATGCTTTTAATATGCAGTGTTTTGGTTGACTCGTCTACTTCAAATTCAATCTTACTTAAATCATAAGCTATGGTCACATCAGCATTTACAACAACCAAAGCTTTCTTTTCTGCGGATATAAAAGGACCGAAAAGCATTTTTGAATCTTTGTAATTGTACACTTCGGCAAAATGGCCTTCGGTAACGATCAACTTGCTCACATTGTCTATCTGCGTCTGAATAAGCATACTATTCTCCTGAAGGATAGATTTCTCTTCCCTATCCTCAGCACATGAACGAAAAACCAGCACAGCAGCCAAAGTAATTAAGACACCTAAAAATACTTTTTTCATAAGATGAAGTTACAATACAAATTGAAATTGACGAAACTAAAAAAGCTAATCTAGCTGCCTGAATTAGGGTTGGTAAATTCCATAAACGGGAACTGCTTTTGCATATCGCTTATTTTTGTCTGTAACGATTTTAAAAACTTTAAATGCTGTTCAGAAGTTGGATGAAATGGCCTATGACTTAATCCCTTTTGAATGGCATCAACCTGTTGCATTGTTTTTTGAGCCTCCTCTGCAATCCACGCTATTTTAAACTTCTCCCAGATGTAATCAATAGCTAATTGATTTGGGTGTACCATATCCTCTTTATAAAAGCGATAATCGCGTAGCTCATCCATTTGTATCTCGTAAGAAGGAAAGTAATCCGCCTTTACTGTAGAAGTGGAAATAACCTCATGAACAGCAGCTACTAAATGTGCCTTGCTCCGTTGATTTTCAACAAAACCATCTTTTATATGACGTACCGGTGATACGGTAAAAATAAATTGGGCATTGGGATTGAGAGATTGTACCGAAGCCATGATACTGTTGAGACTCGCAATAATCTCTTCAATACGCAACAACGCTTTAGAAAACTGTTTTTGAGGAACTTTATGACAGTTGGCTACTACGGCATCTATTTCCAGATGACGGTATACCCAAGCCGTACCCAGTGTTATGCAAATGTGTGTAGCTTGCTCCAAATGTTTTGCAGTTTGTTCAATTCCTTGGTTTAAGGCGTTGAGCAAGCTTTCTTTAGAAACAGCACTTAAATCCGAATGTGCATCATAGCACTGCCAGCGTTCGTTGTGAAAAAACACATCTTCTTCCGTGTAGACCTTCCCTAATATGGTTCGAGAGACCAAATTTTCAATTGCCAACGGATGAAACAAAATACCAAACGGGTTCTGAAGTGCCCGAAACTCGAAGTAACTGAACTTTTGCCCAATATTCTCCGAAAAACAGGATCCCAATAACACTAACCTACTGTCATAGTTAACTTGATTTTGAGCCTTTTGTAAAGGTATTTGGGTTTGGAGTTTCATCTTAATTTGTTGCTTTTTCTACCGCTCAAAGATAGTGTCTAATTTAGAGGATTTTCAATTCCTTCAACTCAGATATTGAATCAGCATTCCCATTATACCAATTGTTAGACATAAAGGAACAAATACTTTTGAATCTGCTTTTGCGAATGTGGTATGTTTTATTTTCTTAAAAAAGCCAACATAATTAAAATCGCCTATGGCCCGTAAAATAAAAATAGAAGGAATAAACCAATATGCATAATTTATAATCCAATTTGAAACCTGAAATTCTATCAAACTTGATTTCAAAAGATAAACAAGACCAAATGAAACCAAAACAAGACCTACTATTAATGTTGCTATTTTAGGAATAGCCAGTGAGTTTACCTCGTTTTCTCTTGTTGGAATTGCTTTTTTCAATGCCCAAACTCCACCAAAAAGCCAATAGAAATGAATACCGCCAAGAGCAATAAAAATTAAGAATAGAATCACCGATAAAATCATGACAATCATACGCACAGGTTTTGAAAAATTACTCCATTTGTTTAACTGAAGGCAATTTCTAGAAATACAACTAGATTATGACTTAACTCTGGGTAATTAATGTTTTGAAATCTGATTTCTGATTCTACTTAATGATTGGGGCGTTATCCCCAAATAGCTGGCAATATGTTTCAAAGCATATTTTTGAAAGTAGTCCGGATGATCTTTTAACAAAAGTAAATATCTTTCCTTGGGAGTTAAGAATAATAGCTGTTCCGTTCTACGTTTGCTATTTACAAATATCTGTTCACTAATAATTCTACCAAATTTATTCCAATAAAAGGAGGTGTCATATAACGAATTTAGTCCTGCTCTGTCTAAAAAAATAGCTTCCCCTTTTTCAATAGACTGAATTCGTAAAGTAGACGGCTCTTGACTAATAAAACTCTCGTAATCCGTAATAAATTCATTATCCGACCTCAGCAAGAGATTGGTTTCAACTAGCTGGTCATCTGTATGATAAGACCGCATAGAACCCGACTTTATAAAAGCAATGAAACTACATATCTGAGGCGGACATAACAACTGATCCCCTTCTTTAAATTTTATGATGGATAAATGAGGCTCTATCGCTTTCCAATCGCTTTCCTCTATAGCGAGAATAGCGTTTAATATGTGTTTTAGTTTTTCGATTGTTTGTACAATTTTTAAAAATGTTCTTTAGACCGATTGTTTTAAAAGCTTTTTTTTGATTTGATATTCAAACCTCAAAACTCGTAATCCCCATAAAGTTAAGGTCTGTTCCGCCTTAATACTTTCATTACCCGAACCAACAACCAGTTCATCCTTAAATGATGAAATAAACTTAGTCCATATATTCCCTTTAGAATCGCTTAAAAGAAAATAAAATCCGCTATCGCCAATTGCCTTTCCTGAAGATGTCAAAATTAATTCGCCGTTCCTCCCCACTGTTGGGCTTAATATGACCGTTGCATTACCATTGGGCAAAGGAAATACTGCTTTAACACAAGTCTGCCCAGATGGAATGGTACAGGTTTCATATACCCCGGAATACACCACTTGTCCCGAGGTTTTAAAGGTCCTGAGCCAAATGGTACGCTTTACTTTTTTGGCTTGGCCATCCAACAAGTAAATTACTTTACTTGTCATTGCTTCGGAACCATTACTATTTTTAATGGGTACATTCAATTGTTCAATTCTATTACTAAATAATAAACGTAAAAGCACACCAAACCCTTTAAAAAAGGGATTCCATTTCACTTTTAAGTCAAAGTCATACGTACTGGTATTTTCATAAAAATCAATTACATTTTTGGACAATTTATCCAGCTCTGTTTGAGGTAGTTTAAGTTGACTAATGGATTGCAATATACCTTTGGCATGGGTACTTTTATCTTTACTTAACCTTTCCTTATGCGCCAGCTCTTGAATAAACTTCTCTCCAATTCCGTTTTTTGTTCCAAAAGGCCCCAGAAGCCACTTAATAGTGTCTTCATCAACTTTTTCCCCAAATAGGATAACCCATTGTTGGGTAACCCAATCCTGTACGTTTTGCTTAAGAATAGCAAGCCCCATTTTAATTTTCTTTTAGATTAGGAACAAAATTCTTTTGACCTTTCCATGAACCAGATTCCGAGATGGGTTTAAAACGTAAAGTGGTAAATTCAAAATGAAAGCTTTTCCGGTCTCTTTCTTTCATTGCAACGGCATGCCTTTTGGGTTTAGGCACCTTATTATGACCATGAACCATATCTGTCATTTCTTGCTCCGTTCTCCAAATGGAAAATGTTGATACAGTATTGGGGAATTTAAACGAAGCTAATGAAAGTGTAGTTCCAGGGTGGTCTCGGACCAGCTTTTCTACAGGTCTGCCCCAATGCAGAAATCTTGGGATTTGAAGAGGTTTCATTCTAGCGATCGTAACTGCTATTACAGGAGAATTAGCGCCATCTAACTCGGATTTATGTTCTGGAATCCTAAAGTCTTTAAACCTACCCCACTCTCGCATAAAAGACAAACGAACATGCCAGCCGTTAGCAAGAGTCCTCCCAAATCTCTCTTCTTGCAAATAATCATCCAGCGCATTTTCATCTTCCCATTGGGCGAAAACCACCACCTCTTGGATTAAAAACCTTGATGTCGAAACAATTGCAGAACCCAAAGTCATAGAAGACATGTATTCCGCATGAATTAATCCCTTTGTGTTCTTAGGAATAGGATTTATACATATTGCTTTAATAGCCGTTGAAAATGGTATTTTGACCAAATGGTAAGAAAATATACTCATGCTAAAATTAATATTGATGCGAGAGGACAATCTACCTAAACCATAGCTCCAATGCCCAATTATGAATTTTAAAGATAGTTTTTTAGTTTGACAGCGATATCTAAAAAGGAGCCATGTATTCTATATAATAACCAAACTCTTTCCGCTATTTACCGTTAGTATTTATTCTTATTTCATATAAAAATTTGCATCAATACATTTTTGGACGTAATTTCTTACCTTTAGATACGTTAAAATAGACATACTACACCACCCGAAAAATGTTTTTAAAGTATTGTTGCAAGGTTTTTACTTTTTTCATTCTTTTTCTTTCCATACATACGGTTAGACCTCAAGATGCAACATCCTTTAATTTCCAACATATAACAGAAGGAATATCGCATAGTACAGCTACTGTTTTTTTAGAAGATAGTTACGGTTTTATCTGGATCGGAACTAGAAATGGACTGAATAGATACGATGGTAAGGATTTTGAAATATTCAACAAAACGCTAAATGGCGTAAATGGACTTACCCACGAATACGTAGTTTCCCTATATGAGGATGGCGAAAACATACTAATTAGCACCAATGATGGCCTAAGCTTATACGACCGCAGTTTAAATCTAGTAGTTCCGTATCCCTTTAAGAAAGAGGGGAAGAAAATTGAATCCAAAAGGTTTCAAGGGGTAACAAAACTACATGGCTATTTATGGCTGGGCACGGAAAAAAGCGGACTATACAGATATCAACCAGAAACGGGAGACCTAAAACACCTTAAAATTCCAAATGACTATATAAAACTAAAAAATAAGCGGATAGACCGAGTCCTTGAAATAATGCCCCTGGCCAACGATCACATGTTGGTTATTACCACCTACAATATTTTAGTGATAAACAAGGAAATGGAAATCCTGAACAAACTTCAGCAAAAAGACGAAATTTTCGCAACCACCGCTCTGGGAGAAAACAACTATTTACTAGGCACCCTTAATGGGTCTCTAGTACAACTAGAGGTTGATAAGAATTTAAAGTTCCTTATCAAAAGAAAAAATGTTAGTCCCGGTTATTGCATCCGTTCCTTAGCAAAGGGCCGCAACCGTGAATTATGGATAGGAACAGAAAACAACGGCCTCTATATCTACAACAAAAATTTAGAACAGGTACAACATATAGAATATAGTGTTTACAGACCCAATTCCATCTCGGGCAACTCTATTTGGGCACTATTAAATACGCGTAACGGCATTATGTGGGTGGCTCCCTATAGGAGTGGCCTTAATTTCCACGATCCTGAGCTATTTAAGTTCAGACATTTTACTTCAGACCCATTAAACCCTAAATCTTTAAGTAACAAGTTGATAAATTGTTTTAGCAAAGATCCCAATGGGAATGTATGGATAGGAACGGACGGTGGTGGATTAAATTATTGGAACAGAAGTTTAAATACATTTGACCATTATTCTATAAAGAACAAGAATTTTGGCAGTGATGTAGTGCTTTCATTACTACAGACAAAACAAAACGAATTATGGGTCGGTACTTGGACCAATGGTATTATCGTCTTTAATACGAAAAGTAAAAAGTATGATGAATTAAATACACAGAACTCATTTTTAAAATCCAACATCGTAGTTGATCTCTTGCTAGACAAAAAGGATCGTATCTGGGTTGTAAATTTTTTTACAGGCTTACAGCTTTTCAATCCAAAGACAAACAAACATGAAGATATCGTTCTGACCTCTGAAGTAGATGGTACCGAAATAAATTCGTTAAACACCATATTTGAAGATAATCAAGGTAATATTTGGATTGGAGCACTCAATTCCGGCTTATTTAAACTATCAGAAAACAACGGTACTTGGACGAGCGCGCATTATCACATTAAGAATTCGCTAAGTAACAATTTTGTCAACTCCATTATTCAGGATACCGAAAATACCATTTGGGTCGGCACCCAAGGAGGACTTAACAAATACATCCCTGAAAATGATTCTTTTGAGATAATCAACAAATCAGACGGACTCAAAAATGATGCTATTAAAGAAATTATAGATGATAAGAACAAACATCTATGGTTAAGTACGGAGGAAGGTATTATTAGATACCATACGGATACCGGAAAAACAATGGAATATGGGGTGGTTGATGGTCTGCAGGCTAACCAATTCAACCCTAACGCCTCACTGGTTACCAACAAAGGAGAGTATATATTTGGGGGCGTAAACGGATTCAATATTTTTACCGCCAAGGATGTTGTTAAACGAAAAGATAAACTTACCCTGTTTATTTCGGACCTTAAAATTTTCAACAAATCAGTTCTACCAAATGATGAATTTGGTGTTTTAGAGAAGGATATTAGCCAAGTAGATTCCCTTACCCTCAACTATGACCAATCCGTAATAAATATTGATTTTAAGGCCCTTACCATGAGACACCCAGAAAGTGTTGACTATGCCTTTTATTTAGAGGGGTTTGAAAAAAACTGGAACTATGTAGGAAACAATCCCAGTGCCACATATACCAACCTAAACCCCGGAGCATATACGTTACGCATGAAATCTACCAATTCCGATGGAGTTTGGATAGATAATGAATTGAAACTGCACATGACTATTACCCCGCCCTATTGGCAAATGTGGTGGTTCCAATTTTTATTGGTCGTTCTGGTTTTACTATTACTGTATTTAGCCTATTACCTCAAAGTCCGAAATATCAAAAAAAACCAAAAAATATTAGTTCAAAAAGTAGCGGAACGTACTAGGGAACTAAGGCATCAAAAAAACAAACTTGAAGAAGCCGCAAGTAGCTTACAATCAAAAAACAAGGAAATTCAACAATTTACCTTTGCCGTGTCCCATGACTTAAAAAGTCCGCTTAATAATATTAAAGGACTTGCCGGTCTTGTACCCATATCCATTGAAGCAAAAGATTTTAAGACAGTAGAAGAATATCTCAACTTAATAGATATTTCCTGTGATAACATGAGCGCATTGATTTCGGATATCACCAAAATTGCGGAATTGGGTAAAGTCGAAAATAAAAATGAACTGTTGAACACCAATGAAATATTGAATTTGTCCAAGGATTTGATAAAGGGAAATCTTGACAAAGAAAAAGTTGAGCTCACTATTGCGAACGATTTACCCAAAATATATGGTGACCGCAAACGTATAACCCAGGTATTCAGTAACTTTTTAGATAATTCCATCAAATATATGGGAGACCAAAAAAATCCTAAAATATCTGTGGATTATATTGATAATGGGGACACTAACAGCTTCTTAGTACGTGATAATGGATTAGGGATGAATGAAAACGCCTTACAAAATCTATTTACACCATTTGAACGTTTTCACAAAAATACAGAAGGTACAGGCTTGGGGCTTTATATGGTGAAAAAAATAGCGGTTTCTCATGGAGGAACCATCGTTGCAGAATCTGAAGGCGTCGGAAAAGGAACCACCTTTAAGCTTACTCTACCAAAAGCGGAAATAGCTATGCAAAAAGCAAAAAATAACAATCGGTTACGAACTGAGTCATAGAAACAACTAGCGGTTCTAAGCAGCTCAACACCTCTATTAAACTACCCAAAAGGATTTCACCCTTATCTATTCAATATATTCGTAATCCATTGAATACACTCCTCTTCATCAAGAACGGACATTGACCAGATATTCCCTAAAAGAAAGAAGCTCCGCTATTACTAGCGAAGCTTTTATTCATATTACTTTATATACTCTTTAGCCTTGGCCAGCGCCTCATCTAGACCTTCCGGCTTTTTACCGCCTGCCGTAGCAAAAAACGGTTGGCCTCCGCCGCCACCCTGAATAAATTTACCCAACTCTCGTACAATGGTACCCGCATTTAACTCTTTTGAAGCCACTAGCTCTTTAGAAATGTAGCACGACAACAACGCCTTGCCATTCTGTTCTGTTCCAAAAAGAAGGAATAGATTGTTTTGGTTCTGTCCCATTTCAAAACATAAGTCTTTTATTCCAGCGGCATCCAAATCTATTTTCTTGGCTAAAAACTGAACTCCGTTTACCTCTTGCAATTCGTTCTGTAAATCGCCTTTCAGGTTTTTCGCTTTATCCTTTAGAAGTGCTTCCACTTCCTTTTTTAGTTTGGCATTCTCCTCCTGCAATGTAGACACTGCTTTTACAGGATCTTGTGCATTGTTCAATTGCGATTTTATCTCCGAAAGCATCCTATCGTTATCTGCAAAAAAATCTTTTACCGCATCGGATGTAATCGCTTCTATACGTCTAATACCTGATGCTACAGCACCTTCCGACTTGATTTTAAAATGCCAGATATCACTGGTATTCTTTACGTGCGTACCTCCACACAATTCAATGGATTGCCCAAAACGCACGGTCCGGACGGCATCACCATACTTCTCTCCAAAAAGAGCCATAGCACCTTCTTTCAAAGCATCTTCCATTGGAATGTTTCTTTGCTCCTCAAATGGCAATTGCCCAGCAATACGGGCATTCACAAAATTTTCAACTTCCCGAAGTTGATCTGGTGTCACTCTTGAAAAGTGAGAAAAATCGAATCGTAAATATTTAGAATGTACCGCAGAACCTTTCTGTTCCACATGCGTGCCTAATATCTCACGTAAGGCCTGATGTAGTAAATGCGTAGCGGTATGATTGGCTTGTGTACGTTCGCGCTGTTTCTTATCTACAACGGCCTTAAACGTTCCGTATGTATCTTTTGGAAGGTTTTTAGTAAAGTGGATTATTTCGCTGTTCTCTTTCTTAGTATCCAGAATGTAGACCACATCGCCATTTGGCATTTCCAAATATCCCTTATCCCCTACTTGACCACCACCTTCAGGATAAAAAGGAGTAAGATTGAAAACCAACTGATATTGCTCTCCTGCCTTTTTAGAAGTTACTTTTCTGTACTTTACCAATTTTACATTGGCTTCTAGGGCATCATACCCAACAAATTCTTGCTCTAAATCTCCCGAAAGCACCTCCCAGTCATCCTTGGAAATCTCCGAAGCCGATTTTGAACGGTTCTTCTGCTCCTGCATCGCCTCTTCAAAACCTTTTTCATCTAGGCTCAATCCTTTTTCAGAAAGGATAAGTGCTGTTAAATCTATTGGAAAACCGTAGGTATCATACAATTCAAAGGCCTTTCTACCATTAACTTCTTTACCTTTTGCATTTGCTATGATCTGGTCTAAAAGAACAAGACCCTGATCTAAAGTTTTTAAGAACGAATGCTCTTCTTCTTTGATTACGTTTTCTATCAACTGGCGTTGCTCCTTCAACTCAGGAAAAGCGTCTCCCATATTTTCAGTCAACACACTCACCAAACGGTACATAAACGGTTCTTTCGTATTCAAGAACGTAAATCCGTAGCGAACGGCACGCCTTAAAATACGCCTAATAACATAACCAGCACCTGTGTTACTTGGCAGTTGACCATCTGCAATGGAAAAAGACACCGCACGAATATGATCTGCAATCACACGGATCGCAATATCCGTCTCTTCATTTTTACCGTATTTGCTATGGGTTATAGCCTCTATTTCACGAATGATGGGTTTAAAAACGTCAGTTTCATAATTAGACTGTACGTTCTGAAGCACCATACACAAACGCTCAAAACCCATACCAGTATCTACATGCTTAGCAGGCAAAGGCTCTAAAGAACCATCTGCTTTACGGTTATACTGCATGAAAACCAAGTTCCAAATTTCAACCACCTGTGGGTGATCGGCATTCACTAATGAAGCACCCGAAACTTTAGCTTTTTCTTCCGCAGAACGAATATCTGCGTGTATTTCAGAACAGGGTCCACATGGGCCTTGATCGCCCATTTCCCAAAAGTTATCTTTTTTATTACCGAGAATGATTCGGTCTTCGGGCACGATAGCTTTCCATAAATCAAAAGCTTCGGTATCTAACGATAGGTTATCTGCATCTTTACTTCCCTCAAAAACAGAAACATAAAGACAATCTTTATCAATTTTTAGGACCTCCGTAAGCAACTCCCAGGCCCACGAAATAGCCTCAGGTTTAAAGTAATCACCAAAACTCCAATTGCCCAACATTTCAAACATGGTGTGGTGGTACGTATCTTTACCAACTTCCTCAAGGTCGTTATGCTTACCACTTACTCGCAAACACTTTTGCGTATCTACGGCTCTAGGACTTTTCGGAATACTATTCCCTAAAAAAAACTCCTTAAACTGGTTCATTCCCGCATTGGTGAACATTAATGTAGGGTCATCTTTAATAACCATTGGGGCAGACGGAACTATTTTATGGTCTTTTTCTTTATAAAAATTCAAGAATTGAGATCGGATTTCCTTGGAAGTCATAGAAAATTATAAGGTTTTACAAAATTTAACGTTTTAAACGAAAGTATTTCTATATTTGTTTATCCCGCTAAAACAGCACAAAAATAGGATAAAATCGATACATGTCTAAAGTAAAGTACTATTACGATCCAGATACGCTTTCGTATCGTAAAATAGAGCCTAAAAAATCTAGGCGCTACCGTAATATTGCACTGTTTTTTATAGGGTCTTTCCTTTTTGGCCTCATGTGCCTGGTATTTTTAATGAATACCAACCTCATAAATACGCCAAGAGAACTTTCTCTATCTCGTGAAGTAAAAAATTACGAGTTGCAATTTGAACTTCTAAACAGAAAGATGGGGCAAATTGAAGAAGTTTTAGCCAATATAGAGGATCGAGATAATAATATCTATCGTTTATATTTTGAAGCCAACCCCATACCCGAAGAGCAGCGAAGAGCTGGTTTTGGTGGGGTAAACCGCTATAAATCATTAGAGGGTTTTAATAATTCTGAAATGGTTATTGCAACTTCAAAGCGTTTGGACATCATTAAAAAGCAGATGTCCATTCAGTCAAAATCACTAGATGAAATCACCAAACTTGCCGAAGAAAAAGAAAAATTCTTAATGGCGATACCTGCTATTCAACCCGTTACCAATGAAAGTCTTAGACGTATGGCTTCCGGTTTTGGTTGGCGTTCCGATCCATTTACAAAAGCACGTAAACTTCACAGAGGTATGGATTTTTCCGCACCTAAAGGAACACCTATATATGCTCCTGGCGATGGAAAAGTTATTCGTGCCGATAATGGCTCTTCCGGTTACGGCAAGCACATTCGTATAAATCACGGTTACGGATTCAAAACCCTTTACGGGCATCTTAGTGAGTACAATGTAAAAAAAGGTCAGCAAGTAAAACGTGGAGACCTTATTGGCTTTGTAGGTAATACCGGACGTTCAGAAGCACCCCATTTACATTATGAGGTGTGGAAAGATGAGGAACGCATCAACCCCATAAACTTCTATTACGGAAGTTTATCGGCTGAAGAATTTGAAAATATGCTTAAATACGCAGCTCAAGAAAATCAATCTTTGGATTAATGCAAATAGATCTCCCAGAAAAAAGGTACTATGGCATTGGCGAAGTCGCCAAGGCTTTTGACGTGAACACTTCCCTGATTCGTTTTTGGGAAAAGGAATTTGATGCGCTCAAGCCCAAGAAAAATGCGAAAGGCAATCGCAAATTCACCCCACAAGACATAGAAAATCTTAAACTCATTTATCACTTGGTAAAAGAGCGTGGATTCACTTTAGATGGTGCAAAAACCCACCTAAAGGAGAATCGACAAAAAACGCTTAACAACTTCGACATTATTGATAAGCTGGAGCGTATTAAAGTAGAATTGACCAAAATTAAGGATCAATTGTAACTTTTTAGTCCTTTTGAGGTCTTATACCTTGAATGAACTATTTTTCTAAGAAAACACATTAACTATAACCAAATATTTTTAAGATGAAAAAAGGATTAATTGTACTTATTGTACTAGGAGTCATTGCTTTTGGGCTTTATAATTGGGCCGTTGGCTTTAACAACACCGCAGTAGAGTTAGAAGCGAATGCAAAAACAGCATGGTCTAATGTAGAGAGTGCCTACCAAAGAAGAAACGATCTCATTGGCAACTTAGTAAAAACAGTACAGGGTGCCGCAGATTTTGAGCGTGGTACATTAACAGATGTAATTGAAGCTAGAGCAAAAGCAACCTCCACTTCTATAGACGCCAACAATTTAACGCCAGAAAAAATGGCTGCTTTTCAACAAGCACAAAGTGGACTTACAGGTGCTCTCAGTAAATTAATGGTAGTTGTAGAACGATATCCAGAACTGAAAGCAAACCAAAACTTCCTTGAACTGCAAGCACAACTGGAAGGCACCGAAAACCGTATTAATGTTGAGCGAAATAAGTTTAATGAAACGGTAAACCTTTACGACATTCATATTTCTAAATTCCCAGGTTCATTCTTGGCAGGTATTTTCGGGTTTGAAGACATGGCACGCTACAAAGCAGATGCAGGTTCCGAAAACGCACCGGATGTAGAGTTTGACTTAAAATAAGATATGTCTAGAGTAGAAGCATTTTTAACTGCGGAAGAAGAACAAGAAATTGTTGAGGCTATACACCTAGCCGAGAAAAACACTTCTGGCGAAATCAGAGTGCATATTGAACCGCACACCCGATTGGAACCTATTGAACGGGCCAAAGAAGTGTTTCTACTCTTAAAAATGGAAAATACCAAAGAAGCTAACGGTGTCTTGATCTACGTTGCCGTAAATGATAGAAAATTTTCCATATTCGGAGATAGCGGCATCAACAAAGTGGTACCCGATAATTTTTGGGACACTACCAAAGATGCTATTCAAGACCAATTTGAAAAGGGAAAGTTTAAACAAGGAATCATTGACGGAATTTTAAAAGCCGGAGAAGAACTACAAGCCCATTTTCCTTGGCAACAGGGCGATAAAAACGAACTTAGCAATGAAGTATCTAAAGGGTAGTCTACTTTTTTTAACTTTTTTGATTCTAGAAAGTGCTTTGGGGCAAGCAATCATTCCTAAAAAACCTGACTTCATACCCGCTCTAATAGACAGTACTAATACTTTATCAAGCTCTAAATTCAATTCTCTATCTAAGAAGTTACAAAAATATAGTGATTCTACCTCTACTGAAATCCTTGTAATGCTCATGTCCTCTACTAAAGGAGAGGAAATAAAGTTTTATGCCGCTCAATTAGCTCATGAATGGGAAATTGGTAAAAAAAACAAGGACAATGGAATCATTATTTTACTAGCGAAAGATGATAAAAAAGTAGCTATACAAACAGGATACGGTATAGAACACCTTTTAACCGATGCTCTTTCAAAAAGAATTATTGAAAACATAATGCTTCCTCAATTCAGAGAAGGCGCTTTCTATGATGGACTCAACCAGGGAACGGATACAATTTTCGAAGTTTTAGCAGGTGAATATACCGGAAATCCTCAATCTAATAACAATAATATTCCATTTGACACCCTACTACCTGTTATTATTTTCTTTATTATACTTATAATCTTTTCAAGACGTAATCGCAATAAGGGCGGGGGGCGTAATGGCGGTAAACGTTCTGACGGTCTTGATTTATGGGACATGATAATCCTAAGTAACATGGGACGCAGCGATGGCTCGGAAAGCTTCGGTGGTGGCAACTTTGGAAGTGGAGGTGGCGGCTTCGGAGGTTTTGGAGGCGGTGGTGGTTTTGGAGGTGGCGGTGCGTCTGGTGGATGGTGAAAAATTTATGATACCCTTCATCGAGTTTCCTGTTATCTCTCTATAAGTTCGTTCTAGAATTCCTATATTATCAATTAATATATTGAGTTATAACTTAGTTCCAATAAAAAATTTCTTATGAGCAATGTGACAAAACTTATGTTTATTAAAAAGAAAAAATCTTTAAAAAATAAAATAGTTTCCAACATCTCAGATTGTCTAACCACAGCTGCAAAAAAAGAAAAAACTAGCACTGTTAAATCAAAAATAACCTCATCAGTTAAGGGTGCGTTACGAAAAGCTGAGGATTCAAAAACATTAGATAATATAGTAACTTACGATACTGATTCCATCCTAACAAAAAATAAAATAGACCATTCCTTTAATTTAATTTCAAACCCGGAAATTGAAAGGCTTAAAAAAGAAAAAATAGCCGTAGAACATGATTTATGGATAAAGGAAAACGAGGTAAAGAATTTAATCCAACGAGAAAGCTTAACAAAAGATTTAACACGTAACGATGCAATCAAAGGCTTAGTTTCAAGCATCATAGAAAAATTTAAAAAACTCTCGAAAGAAGAACAAATTGAATTTGCTAAGAATAAGAAAAAAATTTCTCTTCGTGTTGAAGATTACATAGAAAGATTAATTAATGTTTATGATGATAAAGGATATTGGGGTATTGACTACAGCAACAGCGAAAATTTTCTTGGTGATTTATCAACAGTAAAAGATATAGCTATTTTATCTGCAAACCTTTCTAAATATGTTCATTTAGCTACAAGTGGCGTCCATAACGCGACTCAGTTACAGCTAAAAATTGCGATTATGGAAAGAGACAAACTAAAACTGGAATTAGCTGAAATCAATCGGCTACTCGAAATAGAATATGCCAAGAATGGAGAACAACACGGATTTAACGGCGGATTTGGTGGAGGTAGTTTCGGTGGCGGAGGCGCTAAAGGTGACTGGTAATAATAGCACAAATAATTAAGTTTAATTATACATTCAGAAATCAATTTATAATGTTCAACCGTTATATTTTATTTATTACTTTAATATTTTTAAACTGCAAGTCAAGTAAAGAAAGTGTGCCTACATTCAATTCTTTCCCGGAAAATATTAAAGGCACTATCATCAACGATTTTTCTGAAATACTATCCGAGAATGAAAAAGCCAACTTGACTACCAAATTGTATAACTACGAGGTAGCCACAACTAGACAAATGATTTTTGTAAGTATAGATAAAATAACCCCCTATACCGATATTCAGAAGTATGCTACAGATTTAGCCAATCATTGGGGTGTCGGCCACAAAAAGAAGAATAACGGGCTTCTGCTTGTACTTTCTGTACCATCAAGAAAATTAGGCATTGCTACCGGCCTTAATACAGAAAAAATACTGACTGATAGTGTTTGTCAGCAAGTAATTGACATGACAATAATCCCACACTTTAAAGAAGGCAACTATTATAACGGAATCTCGAAAGGATTGGATTCATTAATCTACAAATGGGATAACTGAACAATCCTATTTGTATAGTATAACGAAGCTATTGTTTGCTTTGTTTAATAGTTTTTTACAGATTAAAATAATAATTTAATACGAGAGGCTTCTACTTGTTTTAAGCTAACCCTATATTGTTTCACACAACCTTTATTCCTTAAAAACATCTTGTAGGAAAATCACCATGAAAAAATTCCTTTTAGCATTACCACTACTTCTGATTCTTATGATGTGTACATCTGATGACACTAAAGATTATGATTGTTCAGCAGTAACCTGCGCATCTGGCTTCTCTAATCTTTACATAGAACTTGTGCAGATAGTGAGCGTGGCGAAAATCTACTAGCTAATGATACCTATACTGCTTCGGACATTGCAATATCTGGCAGTGAAACCATTGAATTTTCAATTGAAGAAATATCCAAGAAAACTGTTTTGTCCCTCTCCGATTCCGAATGGGACACTGGAACTTATGATTACGTTTTATCCGTTGGGGATAAAAATAGTCTCGACCTAACTTTAAAATTAGAACGGTCAGGCGGTGAAGGTTGCTGCTCAAACACCCTTTTACTAGATTCTTTTAAGATTGACGGAGAAGTTCAAGAAGAAGATACATTTTTAACATATAAAATCCCTACAAGGAATATAGACTAGTCTAAATCACTTATAGGGATAATAATTCTTCCGAAGAAAATGAAACTTTTAAAACTTCGTTTATTTCTTCCTCATATAAATTGTAATGGGTACACCGCTAAAATCATAATTTTCTCGCAACTTATTCTCTAAAAACCGCTTATACGGTTCACGAACATATTGCGGTAAGTTGCAAAAGAATGCAAACTGAGGATAGTTTGTTGGCAGTTGTGTGATATACTTAATTTTTACGTATTTATCTTTGTACGCTGGTGGTGGTGTCCGCTCAATAATTGACAACATCGTATCATTAAGTTTACGCGTCTTGATTTTTCTAGACCGACTTTGATACACCTCAACAGCAGTTTCAATTGCCTTATAAATACGTTGTTTGGTGAGTGCAGATATAAATAGAATAGGCACATCTACAAAAGGCTCCAATGCTTGTTTAATACGTATGGTGTACTCTTTCATGGTATTGGTTTCCTTATCCTCAACCAAATCCCATTTATTAACTAGAATAACGATACCCTTGTTGTTACGTTGTGCCAGCCAGAAAATATTCTCAACTTGACCATCAAAACCACGTGTAGCATCAAACATCAACAAACAAACATCGCAATGCTCAATAGCACGCACAGAACGCATTACAGAGTAAAACTCTAAATCTTCTTTTACCTTAGACTTTCTTCTAATACCTGCTGTGTCTACAATATTGAAATCAAACCCAAAACGGTTGTATTTAGTATCAATACTATCTCTTGTTGTGCCTGCAATATCGGTTACGATGTAACGGTCTTCACCAATAAGGGCATTTATAAATGATGATTTACCGGCATTTGGTCTACCAACAACGGCAAACCTAGGCAACTCACTCTCTTCTTTCTCTTTTTCAGGAAGAACTTCCACTAAATCATCCAGCAAATCTCCTGTACCACTACCGTTAATACTAGATAGTGTATAGTAATCACCTAGACCCAAAGCATAAAACTCCACCGCATCTTCGGCACGCTTGGCATTATCAACTTTATTCACTACCAAAAAAACAGGTTTTTTTACTCTACGTAGTAAGTTCGCCACATCTTCGTCCATTCCGGTAATGCCACTTTCCACATCTACCATAAAGATAATGGCATCGGCTTCATCAATAGCAAGTTCTACTTGCTTATCAATTTCCTGCTCAAAAATATCGTCGCTACCTTGCACATAGCCACCCGTATCAATTAACGAAAACTCTTTTCCGTTCCAATCACTTTTTCCGTAATGACGGTCGCGGGTTACCCCACTTACGGCATCGGTAATAGCTTCCCTTCTTTGAATCAAACGGTTAAAAAACGTTGATTTCCCTACATTTGGTCTCCCTACAACGGCTACAATCGCACTCATACTTCCTAAAATTTGCTGCAAAAATAGTATTAATCCCGATGGAATCGTAATTCTAAACAACTAATCGTAAGTAAATTAAAAAGAGAATCCCCAGATCTCAAAAAGAAATATGGGGATTCTATAATTTTAGTATGTTAAAACCGACTATTTTATTTCGTAAATAGACACGGTATTGGACACCTCATTTGTGATAACCAAAAGGTTTTCACCGTTAGGCGACTCTTCCGCAGGGATAGTTAAAAGCCCCTCAGGAGCAACATCTTGGGTATTGAAAACCCACTTTAAGAATACCGGAGCAGATGGACTTGAAATGTCATATACAAAAGCGCCACCTGTTCTCTCCAAACCTACGAACAACAATGTAGACCCTCCTACTTTTAGCGTAGTCACCGATTCTGGCTCTGCACCTTTATCATCACTTCTGTCATCTACTTCACCTTCATCGTTATTGAACAAAGCAGGAGCGATTTCCAATGTTTTTCTTCCTATTTCATCTCCACTATCATAAACGATCTGCCCTTGAGGAGACCAGATTGTAAACGAACGTGCCCCGTATGAATAGATTTTATCAAAATCACCATCACCATCCGTATCTCCATTGGCCGTTGTAGTCTTTAAACGACCTAAATTTTCTTCAGTCTGTAATTCTTCAGCATTAGGGAAAGCAGTAGCATCCAGCTCCAAATCCTCTACTCTAACCTCTTCAGAATACCCATCATAATCGCGAGAGTCTCCTTCATTAGCAGAAATGATATACCCTGCACCATCAATTTTAGCATATGTAATAGCATCAGGCATATAGAAACCTAAAACCGGCCATGTTTTAAAATTACCCACAATATCATCTTTATTGCTAGCGTCCATAGCGTTTTCAGTAAGCGAGTGGTCTTTTACCCCCAACCCAAAAACATCCGTTAGGGTCATTGAAGTTAAATCTACCACGGCCATACCGTTATTTTCCTGTAAACTGATGTAGGCATATTTACTATCGTCAGAAACCGCGACGTATTCTGGCTCAATATCCTGCGCTACTGAAGCACCAGGACCAAAAACTCGAAAATCGTTTCCTATGGTTTGTCCGTTGTAATTGGTAAAGAACAAAGTATTCACCTCATTTTTCTCCAGGTCGATTACCGAAATAGAACCTTCAGGGTCTACCGTATAATCGTCATTTGGCTCTCCTTCGTTTGCAGAAATGATATATTTTCCATTAGGACTAAAAGCGACCATATCTGGCAATGCTCCAGCAGGATAAGAGGTTTCCAAGGTCATAGTAGCCGTTTCATAAACTTCAATTGTTCCGTCTGCTTGCTTGTTGTCGTTCTCTACGGCAATTGCCAAAAGTCCATCATGAACCGCAACACTATTTGGAGTACCGCTTAAAGCGATAGATGCTTGTTTTGCTGGAATTGTTGGTTCAGAAATATCCCAAACGGAAACTTCACTTTCCACAGGGTTTACAACGAACAGTTTACCGGTCTTAGCATCAAAGGCACTAATTTCAGCAAAACCTTCATCTCCGGTACCGTTTGTAAAACCACCGATTCTAGTAAAAGTAAGGTTGGACGGATCTACGACCTCTTCATCTATAGGGTGGCCGACAAGGTCTTCTAGTTTTTCACAAGAAAAAGTAGCTAATGCAATAAGAATAAGCGGAATACTTTTAAATTTTTTCATCTTCAGGTTGGTTATTAATCACCAAAGATGAAATTTCAAGATCACTTAAAGGTTAGCATAAGAATAACCAATGTTTACTAGACTGCAACCAAATTGTTAACTACGTTTAATTATTGTAACCAAACCGTTTTAGTTGACGGGCATCATTACGCCAGTTTTTATTAACCTTCACGTACAATTCTAAATGCACTTGTTTTCCAAAAAACTTTTCTAAATCTTTACGGGATTCCACTCCTACCCTTTTTAATGCGCTGCCCTTATGACCAATGATAATCCCTTTTTGAGAATCGCGTTCCACCATGATTACCGCACGCATCCTGATGATATCTTCATCTTCAAAAAATTCTTCGGTCTCTATTTCAACTGAATATGGAATCTCTTTTTTGTAATACATCAAGATTTTCTCACGGATATTCTCGTTTACAAAAAACCGCTCGGGCTTATCCGTAAGTTGGTCTTTAGGGTAATAGGCAGGAGCTTCCGGAAGCAATTCTATTATTCGTTCAAAAATATTTTTAATATTGAAGTTTGATAGAGCGGAAATAGGATGTAGTTCTACAGTGGGAAGCATTTCTTGCCAATACTGAACCTGTTCCTCCAATAACTCCTGTGTTGCCGTGTCTACTTTATTCAACAATAGCAGAACGGGAATTTTACTATTTTTTATCTTTTCAAAGAAAGCTTCATCCTTCAATGCTTTTTCTCCAATCTCTACCATATACAAAAGCACATCTGCATCTTCAAAAGCCGACTTAACAAAATTCATCATGGAAGATTGCAGTTCGTAGGCAGGCTTAATGATACCTGGCGTATCCGAAAGGATTACCTGAAAATCATCACCATTAACAATACCAAGAATACGATGCCTGGTGGTCTGTGCCTTGGAAGTAATAATAGAAAGTTTCTCGCCTACAAAGGCATTCATTAAAGTGGATTTTCCCACATTGGGATTCCCTATAATATTTACAAATCCAGATTTATGATTTCCCATACTTTATCTTTTAACGCATTCGCGGTTTTGATAGACTCCTATCATACATAACAATACTTCCGGCTACAGCCACATTAAGGCTTTTCTCAGATTTAAAACGAACCAAATGGTGCGACTTTTCACAAGCTAGGTTAGAAAGTCCGTGGTCTTCCGCTCCCAGCAAATATACGCATCGCCTTGGGTGTTCAAAAGTTTCCAGGTCAACCGCATTCGCTTTCATTTCTACCCCGACCAGCATAGCACCTTTGGGCAAATTATTATAGAATGCCTCAAACGTATCGTAATGAAAATAAGGCATGGCCTTCACGGCATGGTGCGTATCGCTTGCCTGTTTGGCATATCTATTACCAATCGTGAAGATAAAACTAGCGCCCAGATTTTGTGCCGTTCGCCATAATACCCCTAAATTTTCAGGCGTTTTTCCATTTTGGATACCAATACCAAAAAACTCATGTTCAAAATTATCCGTGCTCACCTTTTAACCTCTGAAAATATTTTTTTGCTTCGCTGTTCACCTTTGGTGCCAGCAAAAGTACGGCAATCATATTGGGTATGACCATTAAAGCATAGGAAAGATCTATAAGGTTTTTTACTAAATCCAAAGAAGCTACGGCTGCAAATACAATCATAAGTACAAAATACCAATTATAAAACTTCCCGATTTTTGCATTGGTCAAGAAAGAAAGACATTTTACACCATAATAAGAATATGTGAACAAAGTTGAAAAAGCAAATGCAGTAACTATTACCATGAGCAAAATATCACCATAACCGAACAGCGTGGTCTCAAATGCCGATAATGTCATAACTATTCCGCTTCCATCTTCTAGATATGCACCACTTAATATAATAACTACGGCTGTGAAAGTACACACCAAAATAGTATCTATAAAAGGTCCGAGCATGGCTACAAGCCCTTCTTTAATAGGATTATCCGTTTTTGACTGCCCATGATACATAGGTGCACTACCCAAACCTGCTTCATTGGAGAACATAGCCCTACGAACCCCAATAATAACCAGCCCCCAGAACCCTCCGGTAACAACGGTCTTAAAATTCCAAGCTTCCGTTATAATCAGTTTTAATGAAGGGATGATCTGCGAAGCGTTCAAGACCATAACAACAACCACCGCTACTAGATAAACCAATACCATAAATGGAACGATTGCAGATGCAACTTTGGCAATTTTGGAAAGTCCACCAAAAATCACAAAAGAAGTAACGACGGCCAGAACAACGCCTATTCCCAACTGCCAGTTGAAATCACCAAAATTGGCAATAGTTTCGTTGGGCTCCACCACACTCATAAATGTTTCCGTAAACTGGTTTGCCGTAAAAACACCTAAAAAGCCGAATAAACCACAGACTGCAAAAAACAGCGCCAATGGTTTTGCTTTAGGCCCCAAACCTTGGGTAATATAGTACATAGGCCCTCCTTGCAATTTACCATCAGAGTCCGTACTACGGAACATAATGGCCAGACTACAGGAATAAAATTTGATACACATACCAATAAGTGCCGTAACCCATATCCAAAAAACAACACCAGGTCCTCCGTCATGAATGGCAATGGCTACACCGGATATATTACCAAGGCCCACGGTTGCCGCAACCGCAGCCGATAGTGCTTGAAAGGAACTTACATCGCCTTCAGCCTTATCATTATCATACTTACCCGCTGTTATGGCAATGGCATGGCCAAAGTAGCGATAGGGTAAAAATTTGGAATAGAAGACCAAAAAAAGCCCCCCACCAATAAGTAAGAGAAACATGGGCCACTCCGTATAAGGCAGCGCGGCAGAAATAAAGTCGTTTATTGTATCCATAAATAGGCTTGAAAGTCCCGAAGATATGGAATTTGGATATTTTTTAGGGTATGCATAAAAAGATTCTGCTCTAAGTTTGGTTTTAAGTAAAAAACAGTTGTATATTTGTCGCCCGTTACGAATAGTAGCGCACCTTTATCTCGTCAGCGTAATGACCTGAAGTTGCAAGACAAGTGAGATAAAAACCCATATCGCGGGGTAGAGCAGTAGGTAGCTCGTCGGGCTCATAACCCGAAGGTCGCTGGTTCGAGTCCAGTCCCCGCTACTAAGCCGAAAGGCAATAAAACCAACGGTCCGTGTACGCACAGACCGTTTTTTTATGCCCACTATTTCCGTAGTTTTACAAACAGTAAACGAAACAGTATACACTTTCCCCATGAAACCGAACTTTACCGAGCCTAAAATTTACACTGGCGGGGTAGATGTCCGTCAATGGTCCAAGCTCTCAAAAACAGAGCAAAAAGAAGCCCTTAAAAAACCTTGGTATGTCTATTTTTCCTTCCGCGATCCTGAAGACTTACCCTTCTTAGGACATTGCTAAATTCATAAAATTATCATTATCGTTTGTCGTTTGGGGGAAGAATTCTTCCCCCAAACGGTCTTTGTATTCCTAGGGTGAAACATTTCAGCAGTTGTTTTGCAATAAGCTCAACCATACATTCAGAGGACAAAAACTATAGAAACAATAATATCAACCCTACTTTTAGCTAAAGAATTCCCTATACCTTGAAAAAATATCTTCTTTTAAGGGAAGCCTAGTTTTATTTAGTCGTGACAAATACTTTTATTATTTAGATTTTCTGAATTTCCGTTTTCCGGTATGGTCCATCCCTTGCTCACGTTCTAGTTGTATCATTTCTTGAGGTCTATAATTTAAAATTAGAGCTCGCCGTGGTCCATCAGTGATATTACCTTTGCTAAAGTGCAGGGTAAAACCATCATGAAATGTACAACCTCCTGCTTTTAAGGGAACAGGTTTACCATCTTTAGGCCTTATAGCTATAGATAGCGCCCCACCCTCTTTACTATGAGTATGTTTGAATAACTGATTGTCATATCTGGGAACAAACCACATACATCCGTTTTCTTCATATACGTCATCCAGTGCAATCCAACAGCTTACCGATCTTTTGTCAGGTAAATCAATCCAATAAGCAGCATCTTGGTGCCAAGGAGTTTCTGTATTCGTAAAAGGAGCCTTATTAATTAGCATATCAAAATCTAGTGCCATATCCTCTCCCAACAAATTTTGGGCCCAAGCCAATGCTTTTGTATAAACTTGCTTCTGTAAAAGTTGGGGTTTAATACGACTGGGAAGCATTATCTGTGTAATTTTCTCAACAGTTTCAGTGTTTGAACTATTACCTGATAAATCACTTCGCAAGCCAGCAGTGAGCTTCTTGTCTTCCAAAAGCACATTGTATAATTTTCTAAGTTCAACCACTTCTTCAAAAGATAATAGTTGTTCTAAATGAGCAAATCCATTATGGATAAAATCTTTTTTCAACATAGTAAGGTTAGGTTTTTATTTAAGAAATACTTCTACAGAGTCACCATCTTTAATTAAGGAATTCATGAATACACTTCCATTACTATCAACCACGTTACAACGGATCTTATCTCCTTCCCTAAACACCTTAATATGAAAATCCTTATTAAAAGCCTTTATCTTATTAAGTTCCATCTTATCCCACTCACTCGGAAGTCTCGGAGTCAAACTAAAACTCTTTAGACCAGTGGGAACAATCCCGAACATTCCCTCCGTAAACACCCGACAATATAATCCGCTTTCCGCAGAAAGATGAGCCATGTTCCCTTCAGGGTATGCTTCCACCACATATGGGACCCTGTCTCCCAACAATCGTTGCGCAGAAAATTCTTGTAACTTTGTCAACGAGCGTTCTGTTGCTCCGGCTAAAAAAGTTCCCCGTAAAGCATACAAAGTCCCTCGATCCCAGAAAATTTTTGATATATCAGGGTTCTGATCGTTCTTCTCTACGTGAACACCATTTTCCGTCCACAATTTATTGAACAGCGCATCAATTGTTCCTTTCTTCCTGTCATTTATCTGTACCACTAATGGTAAACATATCCAATGTCTTAAATTTTGATGCTCTTTATAGTACTTGTAAGTTTCTAAACCCTCTATAGTTGCTCCAAAGTAGGATTCAATGTTCTTTTTCAATCGAACTGCGGTCTTTCGGTAGCCAGAAACTTCTTTTTTGGGCCTCCCTAATGAAACACCAAGGTCAGCGGCTAAGTTTAAGGCTCCGTAATATAAACTTGAAGTTGATAGATTCGCATTACCTGTTTCTATCCTCCCTTCCATTTCATCCGATTCCGAAATCACCACGCCACTCTTGTTCAAGTTTCGCTTGTTATATTCCAAACACCATTTAATTAGGGGCCATATCTTTTCTGCCACCTCTTTATCTCCGGAAGCCATAGCAAATTGTGCAGCCCCATATGCAATCATAGCCGCATCGCCCCTATCTAAGGGGCTAATTGGGGCGTCGCCTTCCATTTCAAAAGAATACCTGATATTTTTATACTCGCTATCTATTTCTTTCAAATAGAGTTCGTACATATTTAGCGCAGCATCATTACCCAAACCATAACCTAAATAAGGAAAGAACGGATTAATATACTCGGCCTGATCATTCGCCCAAAACCCAACATAATACCTTCCTCCACCAGGCGAATGAATCATACCTAGTTTTGATTCAAAAATACTTTCCGATCCTCTAATTTTTGAAAATTCAAATAGTGTATTTAGGGTTTCATTTGGTGTAACCAGTTGAAGTGAATTTTTCATTTCCTCTAAAAAGGCAATGCGCTTTTCATAATGTTCTTCTGCATCAACATTTACCCGACTTTCATTATTCATGCTAGCGGAAATTTGCACAGAAAACCGATAAGATTTACCCGCTGCAATTTCTATGGTATCATCTAAATTACTATCGGTAAAAATTGAATAATCACCCTTTACACCTTTTGTATGCTTAACTGTTTTAGTTTTCTTTCCCTGTAGTACTATTTTTTCTTTAGTAACATTTGTAAGCTTCCACTCTTCTACGAATAACCTTTCATCGGTAGAAGGATAAAAAGTTCGAGTCACTGCAATCCCCTCCTCTGCTTCATGCTCAATAACCAACATTCCATTTATTCTAATACTTTTTGCTTTTCCAGGTTCATAGATTTTATCATCAACAATCAGAGTGGGTAGTATATCATCTGAAAAAGTATCGGATAAATAAGCCCTATAATGCTTCCATTCTGGATCATTGGTTTTTATAAATGTCCTTAACTGTGGAAAAAACACCTGTCTGGACATACTTAATTTTCTACTCTCGTCAATGGAATATGTTACAATACCAGAGACTCTTACTCCGGACATCTCAATATTATCTTGATACGGCACGTTATCCGCTTTAGACAAATCCAGTAAAATTTCATTTCGGTGCTCTATTGACCAATGTTGCTCCTGCTGTGCGAATTGGTAATTACACACTAACACGGTTACCATTACCATGATGGCTTTTATATTAAAGCTTACACTCATTTCTCTTTATCTTTTAATCAATTTCAAGTAACATCCAATTATCGTTCACAACTCCATCTAGAACATTTTCTATACAAAGATTCCAACTAATAAAGCCTACAATGTTGCCGTTTTCATCTACGTGATCATCACTTGGGGCTAGAGGAACACCGGTATCCGCATGATAATTTTCATGGGTTGTTTTGTATTTACCAATATCGCTGAGTAATAAATTTGATACGGTTTGTCCTACCCAAGCAACTTCTTCATTAAATCCGTAATTTTTAAGTCCAATACTATAAATGTAGTTTGCTATTGGCCATACCGGACCTTGCCAATTAGAAAAAGGTACAATTATATTCTTATTATTATAATCAGGGTCCGACGCCGATAATGTGCGAAAACCATACTTGGCTTTCATATGATTTTCGGCGAGCAAATATTTATTAATCATCTTTTTTGCGTTAGAAGGATGGGCAATTTTGGCCGTTAAGGGAAGAAACGAAGAGAAGGTAACGCGTTTATAAAACATTCCCGTTTCGCGATCAACAGTATAGTAGATAGAGTCTTCATCTGACCAAAGGTGATCATTAATAGCCTTTTTCAGCATCCGTGCTTTTTCTTGATAATACACGGCATCATCAGTTTTTCCCAGTTTTTGTGCTAGACTGGATTGAGCCAAATATTCTTTGTACTGCCAGGCACTTACATCTGGAGCTAAAAAAGAACGTTTATCCTCCACAAAATAGTTAAGCGCAGGATTATTATCCGCTCCACTTTGCATGGCAATATCCCAAAAGAACAGACCTGTTATACTATCCTGTTGTGTCCTTTCTCGATACTTTATTACCCTTTCGATTTGGTCATAATAGGGCTTCACCCACTCAAAATCGTTTAATCCTTTTGAAGCAAGGTATACTCCTTGCGACAAAAATGGTTTCATGGCAAACTTTCCAAAAATAGGTCTAGGACCTTTAGTAGTAGCACACCCCGAGACATATCCTTCGTCATCTATTCCTTTAATCAAGTTAAGAGCCCAATACTTTAGATATTGAGGCTCACCTTTGCTAACAAAATAGTTCCCCATAAAAAAACCGTCCCAATCCCACATTTGTTTATAAAATCCTGCAGGAATTAAATACGGATACTCAAGGTATCCTTCAGCCGGTTGCACAACTTTAGTACTTAAATGCTCAAATTCCTTTTTAAGCATTCCATAGGCTTCTTGAAGCTCAACTTTATTTGTTGTTTCCACATGTGCAAAGTCAGGATTTTTAGCTTGCTGTTGCCCAGAATTGTTGCGACATCTAACAAAGATTAAACAGATAAAGCTACATAGCAGTAAACACTTGTATTTATTCATATATTTTATTGTTGGAGATTTAAAAGAACAGCTCTAAAAGGTCAAAGTTATCTTCCCCTATGACCCATTTTTTATATTTTCTAAAACAGCAGTTAATTCCTCTACCTTTTTAGGCATTTTATTTGCCAAGTTATTTTTTTCCTCTGTATCCAATCCTAAATCAAACAATTCTATACTGGTACTATCGTTTTTAGGATAATCTATTTTCACCAGTTTATGATTACCCGCTCTAATTGCATATCGAGCGATATTGGTTTTAAATTCCCAATACAAAAAAGGGTGTTGTAATTGTTTATCCTTACGTCCCAAAAGGGTGGGCAAATATGAAATTCCATCTGTTGATTTTGGTTTTGTCGCACCTGCCAGATCACATGCAGTAGGTAAAAAATCCCAAAAAGTTGTTACTTGATCGGTAAGACCTGGATTTATTTTTCCCGGCCACCTAGCAATAAATGGAACTCTTATTCCGCCTTCATACAAATCTCTCTTCATCCCCCTTAACTGTCCGTTGCTGTTAAAATAATCCAATCGCCAGCCTCCTTCTTGATGTGGACCATTGTCCGATGTAAAAATCACTATGGTGTTTTTATCTCGATTCTTTTCTTTTAGCAAATTCATTAGTCGTCCTACATAAGAATCCAACCTAGAAATCATGGCGGCACCAGATTTTTTTGGGGAAGGCCAATCTTCATTTTCATAAATCCCAAAATCAGGTACTTCCATACCATGTTCATTAAGAAGAAAACTCTCGTTATTAGCATGTGGTATGGTATAAGCTAGATATAAGAAGAAGGGGTCTTTCCTATCGGCTTCAATAAAATCTATTGCCTTTTCCGTAAACAGATCATTTGAATATTCTTCTTTTTTTACTGCCGCGCTACCTATACCCACAGCATAATTTGTACTATCCGAAACATAGACAACCTCATTTTTAAGAGGGTACCTCTGCCCATTTTCCATTAAGTAATCCGGGTAATAATTATGTGCTCTTATTTGATCATAATAACCAAATGAATAATCAAAACCCTGTGCATTCGCATAGCCAGAAGTGCCTACATTACCAAGCCCCCATTTCCCGATTACACCAGTTCGGTAACCAGAGTCTTTTAATAATTCGGCCACCGTAACATCACTATCCTTTATGGGTTTTTCAATGGATTTTATGGTTGTATTACCCATATGTTGCCCCGTCATAAGACTATTTCTTGAAGGAGCACATACCGTAGCACCCGCATAATGTTGAGTGAAGAGAAGACCTTCCTGCGCTAGACGGTCGATATTTGGTGTCTTGATCGTTTCTTGTCCGTAACAACCTAAATCACCATATCCGAGATCGTCAGCAAGAATAAAAACTATATTTGGCTTGCTCCCCTTTACCGGTTCATTTTTGGAAGTGTTCTCTTTACAAAAACAAAAACTTATTAAAAGGCCGAGATATAAAACAGATCTTTTTTTCAAATTAATTTTTTAAAGGTGTTACTAGTCTTTCAAATGGTAGAAAACCGTCCATTTTATCGGTTTTATACTTTAGGTTCAACTGATTCTGAATTTTGCTATAGAAATATTCTAATCTTAATGTATGTTCCCCTTTAGAAAGATTTACGGTGAAATCTTCTGATACTTTTTTTAATTCCGTTCCTTTAGCAATTTGTTTTCCATCTATATAAATATTTGCTAATCCGTCATCCGTGGTCAGTCTAAAAGTATAGGTAGTACTTTCGGGCAATGACAAATTCCCTTTTAGTTCAACTATATAAGGGTTGTAAACTCCATAAAACCTAGTATCAATGTGACCATCTCTTTCTACTTTGGCAAACAGTTCCCCATTAATTTTATCTAGGCGTTCATTAGACATAAACCCGGACACCCCTTCTCTAATTTGTTTAAAGCTTGATAGATTTGGCACACTACTCCATGTTTTTTTAGGCAGGGGACCGTATAATTTATACGAATATGCCGGAATAACTTTTTCATAATATTCCTGTATCGGATGGCCTATTGGCACTCCTGCCGAGAAGGCCTGAACTGTAAGAATACCTGACCTTTCAATTTCAATAGGGGTTTCATACGTTTTTGCTTCTCCCATATTTGGTAAATTCCAAGAATTTGAAAAACTCCATTTGTATTCAACATCTTTCTTAGAATTAATTTCTATGACTAGTTTTTCCTTAAAACGTTGATCTGCTTCGTTTAGCAACCCCTGAACATTAAAAGTTATCGGTCGAAAAAGTTTACCGTACAATTTGTCTGAACTATCAAGAGTATTAGAGAATTCATCGTAGGTAGCCTCTATGCCACCGCTCCACAAATGAGCAGCAAGAATCGGCACCCTTTTTCTCAAAACGGGTATTACTTTAAAGTGATTTTGCTCCCAAAAAGAAATTTGACCACCCAGAATGCCCTTATCGCTATTTACTTCTATATCCTCAATTGAATCTTGCCAATGAGACCATTGCGTGGGCTTCCAACTATATGCTTGTTTTTGGGTAGGGGCAAAATTCATTGCACCCACCATATACCATGGCATCCAGGTTGAATTGACTATGTGATATCCGTTATCCAACAAATTCTGTGGGTGGTTGTAGGTAGTGTTCCATACGATTACCGTAATATCTTTATCTACAGTTAGGTTTTTGGATCCGGTTCCATGAAAACCTTCCCATATAATAGTCTTCTTTCCTTGGGCCTTCACCATGCTGTTCATTCTATTTATAAAATGACAAAAGAGTTCATTTGCATCACCTTTAGCCGCCTCTTGTAAATTGTGTTTAGATGTGTACTCCTGATACTCCGGTACTTTTTTAAGATTCTCTAAATAGACCTCATCTCCTCCTACATGCAGGTAAGGGCTGTTATAGAATACTTCCGCAACCTCACTTATGATTTCATTTAATGCCGAATAAGTAGACTCTTTGGCCATATTGACCACATAGAGAGGCTTGGCCTCACTGGTTTTATCATCGACACTACCAAAAATTTCAGGATATGTACTCCATAAAACTCCCGAATGCCCAGGTACTTCTATTTCAGGAATTATAGTTACGCCTCTTTTTTTTGCGTAGTCTACCAGATCTTTTAGTTCATCTTTAGTATAAAACTCACGGCTCCCATCAAAATGAGTCTTATTTACTTTTGGATAATTCTCCAATGGAAATGTAAAACGTTTATTATCCGATAGATGAAGGCTCAAGTATTTAATCTTATACAACCATAATAAATCTATGGTTTCCTTGATTGTCTCAGTAGGATGCCAAAAACGGGCAAGGTCCAACATTACCGACCTGAAATCTGATTTTGGGCTATCAGTAATGGTAACATGCGGTATACTACTCCCCTTTTCAGAATTTTTCACCAATTGCACTAAGCTCGCAACTGCATTGGCAACGGCCTCATAAGATTGCCCCTCTAGCTCAATTATTTTACCAACCTTTACAGAATGGGAATTGGGCTTAAGGTCTTTATTAATTTTCAATTGAATTTTAGCTCGTTTTTCTTTTGCATCCACAAAATCTAAATCAACCTTAGCTATACGATTCAAATAATTAATCAAAATCTTTGCTATGGGCTCTAGTTCAGTTTGGTTTACACCTACGGTTATAGCACCTGAAAGTTGGAAATGGCCCTTCTTTTGAATCAACTGGTGTGGTGTAGGTATTAGACCCAAATTCTTATCTACTTGCACTGGGCTCTGGGCATTTATAAAACATGTACTCAACAACAGAAATAAAAATTTTAGGCAAGTCATTTTTTTATATATCATGGTTATTTAGTGTTTGAATAGTTGTGTATACTGCGTACGAATTCTATGTGCTACCTCAATAGTATTACCAGTTGGAGAATCCGGGTATTTTTGTTTCGCGCGTGTCCATTTATAATCCATATCACGGACTTCATAATCATATGCTTTAGCATCAAATGCGGTCCCCTTTTCTAAGGATTTCTTTAGGTGGTTTACAAAGAGTTGCCATCTTGGCTTATAATACCCACTAAACAGACCGTTCCACTGTTTACCAGCATAATCTCTGAGTCCCCCTTCAGGATAGGGTTGCCAAATGGTAACGATAGTTCTAGCATTCCATTCGTAATAATCTTTCTCCTCTTTAGTTTTGCCCCAACTTCTTGCATCGCTCAACCATTTACCCAACAAGAAATTCTCATTGGTTCCTGTAATTGCCTCAAGGTCATCTAGTAATTTTAAAAGCGCTATAGAGCTTCTTTGAAAAGCCTTCTTGTCCTTTTCTTGATACGCTACACTCAGATTGTTAATTTTTTGATGTGTTAATCCAAACAGCAACTCTCTATAGACGTTTGTAAGGTCAAAGTTGTAAGTGTCTACATCTTTTAGTTCATCAGCTGCACCAAGTAGTAATTCTGCAGCTTCAGCTAATTGATACACATCAAAATCCCACGCAAAAGGATCGGCCTTTGTTATCTTAAAATCTTTTCTTACGTGTCTAATATCCTCTTTACTGCCTTCTTCAAAAATCATTAACCTTGGTGTGGTAATGAGTGGAGACCACATGGTCCTTGTTCTACCATAAACCGTTTTCTCCAGAAGCTGCCAAGCTTTGGATACATTTTCATTTTTAGTTCCGTACCGGACCGAAGCATAGTTTTCTACCCATTGCGGCACATTAACAGGTGAGCTATCCCAAGCTTTTTCAAAAATAAAATCTTGAATTATGGGATTATAGCCCAAACCTTCCGGAATCACTCCTATCCCTTTTAGATTGTTATTTATTTCTGATGAATAAGCATCTTGAAACTGTCTTTGCATTTCCTCAAGATTACCACTCATGTTTACCTTCTGATCTTCGTTACAGATTACATTCCATATCCATGGCTGACCATAAAAGGCATCGGTTTTATTCCATGTGGGATTCTTTTCACCATAAAGATCAAGTACAATAGCCTTGTTTTTGGGGATACCGTTTAAAAATGCCCGGCCTCTTTCCTTTGTCCAGAAATCTTTTTTGAAAAAGAAAAACCATCCTTGAAGTACCCATGTAGCTTTAGGGTCTGCTATGGCCATAGATTTATAAACATTTTCGCTAACCTGCTTTAAAAAAGCCGGATCTTTTGATGGTGGATCAACTTCAATAAAACAATCAGCATCGTACAAATGGTCTGTTCCATAGAATTCCGTCTGTTTCTTTATAAATGCTGTTCCTATTTTTTGGAAAAGCTCATCAGTAGGGTCAAGAAAATAAGTTCCTTCTACCCCTGCCCAATCTTCTATTTGAAAAATGTTAGCATCAGGGTAAAGTCCTTTTAGTGCTTGGGGAACGTGACCGGTAAATGCTTGCTGTACCGGTTTCATTCCTAATGACCGCATTCGTTCCAGTATTTTTATCTGCAGTTCTTTTCTTTGTGAAATCCAGTTTTGGGGCAATGGACCACCCATGCCGTCTATATTCCCCATCCAGCCCCAGGGAAGATGTGCCGGCCCTACAAAAAAATCATCTATCTGTTTTTGGGACATACCAAAATCCATCAGAACCTCCTGCCAAACTGCTTCTTGACCAATCATGGCCAAAGGCATGTTGACACCCTTTAGAGCCATATAATCAATCATCTTCTCCCATCTGTTCCAATCCCACCATGGCATGGTATATCCATAAGTACAATAATTGAAAAGATAGCGATGGTCAAACGTAGTTTGCTTCCTTATTTTGGAAGTCACCTTGGGAAGTTTGACCGGCAGATTAAGTTGACTATAATTAAGAGAGATATGAGAGTTGCAGTAGTTTTTAAGATACCATTCTAAACCAGAAGCCATAGCAACTGCACTATTTCCCGAAATAGTAATTTTTTCATCTTTACCATTTTCTATTTCAAAAACATCTTTACCATTGTCAGCAGCTATTTCGGTAAAAGTGAATGAAGCGGTATGTTGTGGTAAAAGTCGGTTCAATATACCATATGCGGACTTTTCAGCATCGGTTTGAGAAATTTGCCCATAACCATGGCAAACAATTAAAAGAACTACGAATTTCAAAAATTTTAACATAATCAACAGATGTAAAAAATATTAAGTTAGACTGTACAAAAAACACATCTAACAACGGGCGATTAAAAGTTAAGGCTCATCGATTTATTTAAAACATATAAAATATTTCAATAATTGACGACAAGCCTTTTCAACTAACTCAACTACTAACACTAATAACTATATAGAACTGGTCCACTTTGAATAGTTGGAACCATTTGCACTACGGGGGCATTTTGTGCAAACCACAAGTTATCTCCAAAAACATTATCGATTATTACCACACCCTGAATAGCCGCTTCAAAATTTGCTTGGTTGAAATTTTGCATTGTTTCTCTAGGATAGCCTACTCTGACCGGATACCCCTTCTCTTTATTTATTCCGATATCGAAAAAATCCAATGTTGGCATACCTGTTCTTCTAATCATTGAGAACGTATTGATACTTTGCCCAAACTGCGAAATATAACGTTGGGTAATTATTTGTTCTAAAGCCCTACCAGTATCAAAAGTGATTTCAGGAGACGCTAAGTACGTATCTATGTCTGATTGATCAACATCAAGTTCTTGCATATGAGCCACAATTCCATTTTCATAATTCTCAGCCGCAGTACTCCCTGTGTTGATATTTTTTGTTTCCGCTTCCGCTTTAATCAACATCAACTCCGAATAAGTCATTATATTTCGCTGTTGAGCTTCTGTAAATTTATTGGATAGTTGACTTACCGAATCTAATGCTATTCGAGTAAAACCACTTGGATTGTCCTCATCGAAAGCTGGAGGAAGACCTACATAAGTATCCCCTTCTGAATAGCCAGAAGCCGGAGCAATAAGAGCCTTCATTCTAGGATCACTTAAGTCCCCAAGTGTGTTTACAAAGCCTGTAATTGCGATTGGTGAATTTGTATTACTTTCTATATACTGTGCAAAGGGATCTGAATATGACCCAATTGTTGTTTCCCAAGTCATACCAAAATTATCATCATTACTCTCCAAAATTGGATAAGTAGCGGGGTTACCAAAAATTGTCTCAAGTTTAGTTTTGGCAAAGCCTGCATCTGCATCAGAAATTCTCATTAATAGGCGCACTTGTAAGGAATTAGCAAATTTTTTCCATTTCATTATATCTCCACCTGCATAGGCATCACTTTCAGGGTTCATGGCTACACCAGGATCTCCGGATAAATCAAAAGTGTTATTTGCTTCTTCCAAAATATTGAGCACCTCTTTTAAAATTTCCTCTTGGGTATCAAATTTCGGCTTGTTATATTGTTCTTCTTCAGAAACTTCTCCAAACTGAGCATCCGAAAACGGAATAGGTCCCCATAATTCAGTCATATTGCCATATATCCACCCCTTTAACACCAATGCTACCGCTCTATAGTTGGGTTGAGGGGTTTCCTCAGTATTATCTAATATTCGCTCCAATAACGGAATAGTCTGGGTTACTAAATTCTGATACACCCAAAAATCATTGAAATCTTCTCTAGGATTGGAAGCTATAAAATCCGTAGGAGCGGTAGTATTTGTATAATACTGCACCCATTTTGCAGTTCCCTTATTATAGCTATTAATATTATCAAGAAGCTCACGTGCAGCTGCTATTTCAGCTCCTAACAATAAACTTTCATTGCTGCCAACTACCTGGGCGTTGGGGTTCGTATTGATTTCCTCGAAGTTGTCGGTACAAGCCTGCAGTGACAAAAACAGGAGGCAAATAGCCACTATATAATTTGTATATCTCATATTATTATATTTTTTACTCGATTAGAAACTAACTGAAAAATTCATTCCAAAACTTTTGGTATTAGGTAGTGATCCCGTCTCAAATCCTGACCCATTATTTAAACTACCCATATTTGCAGTTTCGGTATCAATTCCGTCCAAATTGTTCTTTATCAACCATAAATTTCTTCCCACTAATGATATGTTTACATCTGCTAGTCCCAGCTTTTTGGTAACTTTTCTATCTAAACGATAGCCTATGGAAAGTTCCTTAAGCTTAATATTTGTAGCATCTCTCATTAAAGCTGAAGTAGGATAATTGAAATTGGCATACAAATCTTGCGTAGAAATCGCAGTAGTGTTTGGTTCGCCCGTTTCTACATCTATACCCTCAAAAATAAATCCTCCATTATCTTCCGTGCTTTCCCTGACAGCTACTCCATTTATATTATCACCTGCACTTTCTGGATTGAGACCATTTAACGACATATATTGATAAGTAGTTGATATAATTTTACCACCATATCTAAGATCAAAAAGAAAATTTAAGTTGAAGTTTTTATATCTAAAACTATTTCTTATTCCGGCTGTCCAATCCAAAGGTGCAGAAACCCCTAGATCTCTAGTTCCTCGCCATTGGTTATGCATCGGAAAACCATCTTTGGTTAGTATCTGCCCGGTTCCATAAATGTTGTCTTCCGCTGTATAGCCAAAATTATTGAAGTCATCGGCCATATTTGGAACATTCGCCAAGGCATCTTGCGTATCTCTAAAATATTCAAATCCTACAATGTGTCCATAAGGCTCACCATTGGTAGCTCTAATTTCAGGACCGAACCAGGCTGCAATATGTTTAAAATCCACAAGGTCTTCAGGAAAGCCTGAAACAGTACCTCTATTCCTAGACCAGTTCATATTTACATCCCATCGAAAATCTTTAGTTTCAAAAGGAGTAATATCAAGTTTTACCTCTATTCCTTTATTGGTTATAGTTCCTGCATTGATAAAAGCGAATCGTGCGCCTCTCTCCCAAGCGTTCTCTACACGTATTAGTTGGTTGCTAGATTCGTTTTTGTAATATGCCACATCTAGTTTTACTTTAGAATCAAACAAATAAAGTTCTCCACCAACTTCAAACGAAGTTGATTCTTCAGGAACCAATGTTGTTGCTGGAATTACATTATCAATTCCGCCAACTGGCTGCCCATTAAAGGCATTAGAACTTCTAGTAATAAACCTATCCAAAGCGTAGGGTTGTGTATCGTTCCCAACTTTCGCCCAACTACCTCGTAATTTACCATAAGTCAATATTTTGTTCTTAATATTAAATGCATCTGTAAAGATGAAACTGGTAGAGGCCGATGGATAAAAGAAAGACCAATCATCTTTTGGTAATGTAGAAGACCAATCATTTCTTCCCGTTAGAGTAGCATATAGATAATCTTTGAAGTTAAACTCAACAGAGCTAAACACACTGCTAACCTCTTTCTCCGATGTTCTATTATTTACGGTTGCCGGCTTTGCGGAATTACCTAGATTATATATTCCAGTAACCAAAAGTCCTCCGTCCGTACTTGCAAATTTACTGTTACTCTTCTCGTTTCTATTTGCTGCCCCAACCATCAAATTGAAATTCAAATCCTTATAAATATCCCTATTTAAGTTAAGCCTAACATCTGCATTAATTTCTTTATTTAAATCAAGCCCTTCTTGATAACTGCCTGTATTGAACAAATGTTTAGCTACGATTCTTTCATATTCTGTGGTGTTGGTATCCTGAAAAAGATTTGCTTGTAGCGACAACCCGTCTGCAAGTGCGTACTCAAGGCCTACGTTAAAACTAAAACGGGTACGTGTAACGGGATTGACATTTTCATAGAGATCCCAATACGGATTTGGTCCGTTTTGATAAAAACTCGTTTTATTACCAAACTCATCCTTGTAATCCCTCAAATCTCTAATATCTATATTTGTAGGTATAAAAAGAGCTTGCCACATACCTCCATTTCCAAAGCCATAGCTAGATCTATTATCACTATCCATGGTAGAACCTGTGGCAACGAAATTTAGGCTCAGTTTCTCTCCCAGCTTAAATGTTGAGTTAAAACTTCCGGTAATACGCTCCAACCCGGTATTAGGTGTAATACCTTTAATATCCTGATGTCCAAGAGAAAAACGCGCGTTAGATGTTTCGGTTACGTGGGTCAATGAAAGGTTTTGTTGGTAGGTATGGCCTGTCTCGAAAAAATTATCCAAATTATTGGCTCCATAAGGTTGCCAAGGCTTAACTACAGCCCCACCCGTTTCCGAGTCCCATTGAGATATGGGTTGCCCATTGTATTCTGGGCCCCATAACCTAGTATCTGTTTCATTAACCCCAGCTCCGTTTCCGTCTACATACGAATACTCTCCGTTATTACCCTGCCCATATCTCAATTGTGGCTCAGGCAAAATTAAAGCAGACTGAAAAGTTGTGGAAGTGCTTATACTTGCTCCCCAGCCTTTTTGGCCAGATTTACCCTTTTTAGTAGTAATCATTATTACACCATTGGCGCCTCTTGCACCATATAAAGCGGTTGCACTCGCTCCTTTAAGAATACTGATATTCTCAATATCATTTGGATTTATATCCGACAATGGATTCCCTAAATCTGATGATCCACTAGATGAAGTAAACAAACTTTCAGAAAGAGACCTATTGCTTAGTAAGGGCAAACCATCAAGCACATAAAGCGGCTGATTATCGGAAGATAAAGATGTGACACCTCTAATCAACACTCTTGGGGAACCGTCTACACCGTTAGCTGAACCGGAAACTTGTACACCTGGAGCCTTTGCAGATAGATTCAATAATACATTGGGCTCTCCTGTAGAATTTATTTCATCAGCAGATATGGCATCCACAGCATACCCAATTGCTTTTTTCTCCTTTTTAATACCAAGAGCCGTCACTACAACTTCAGACAATTCACTGGTATCCGGCTCTAACGAAACGGACAAGAATCCATCACTTGGCACAGGCTGTTCAAGAGCACTGTATCCTATATAAGAGAACACTATGACTTGATTCTCTTCAGCCTTCAATGCATACCTTCCATCAAGGTCCGTCAATGTCCCAGCCTGAGTCCCTTGTATGTACACATTAACATAGGGCATTGGCATATCATATTCGTCCGTTACAATACCTGATACTTCTATTTTTTGTTGATTTCCTTCTTGAGCCATCGTTACTGACGTAAAAACGAGTTGACAAAATAATAGCACCAACAATAATCGGTTTTTGGTTTTTCTTTTTTTCATACTTGGCGTTGTTTGTTATCTAATGTTCATTAATGTTTACTACCCTTTTCTTTACATAATGTTCTTTTGAAGTTTACACAGGATGAAATTAGATTTACGTCTCATATTTCACTTATAATTCCGTATCAAAAACTTATAAAATAGTAACAAAACCCCCATTTTACTAGTATTACAACACCATTGATAGCCACCTACAAAATAAACCTCAGTAATTATGAAAAAATAAAGCGGATATAGGAAAGAGAGGCAAATGCTCTTTTTAAGCTTAAAATAAGAGCATATCTGAGCAGAACAGAAATTAAAATAAACCTAGTAGAATAGAAAAACCGGAACTCTAAAACGAAAGTATATTTATCTCTTAACTTAAAAGATATTTGAGGCTAATTAGAGCTAAAAACCATTTTATAATAAATATAATCAGCTATTTTGGCTAGTTAATTACCATTAGAACTTTATTTGCCGTATTCCTTGGGAGAACAACCATAGGCCTCTTTAAAACAACGGGAAAAATAACTCGGTTCTTTAAACCCACATAAATATGCGATTTCAGATATTTGGAATTTATTTGACTCCAATAATTCAACTGCATATTTCAGCCGTATAGATTTTATAAAATTATTAGGGGTCAAACCTGTCAATGCTTTCATTTTTCTGAACATTTGAGCACGGCTAACTCCTATTTCAGACGCCATAGACTCTAAAGTCAGGTCATAATCTTGTATGTGATCTTCAATGTACTTATTCAGTTTAAGAAGCAGCTCTTCGTCCATAGAGCTAACCGTTATTTTTGAAGGCTGAAGTTTTTTCTCGTTCTGAAAAATCAGACGTAGTTTTTCTCTTCCTCTGATTAGGTTTTCAATATTCGCTAGCAAAATTTCTCTGTTGAACGGCTTAGTTAAGTATACATCCGCTCCCGACTTTAAACCATCTACCTTTTGATTGTCAAAAGACTTAGCTGTTAGTAGAATTACTGGTATATGACTAGTATCAAAATTATTTTTCACCTGACGGCACAATTCAAGTCCGTCAATTTCTGGCATCATAATATCGCTTACTACAAGATCGGGAACCTCCTCTTTTAACAGCGCCAAACCTTCCCTACCATTATTAGCTGTATAAACATTGTAAAATTCAGAAAGAATACTCTTAAGGTATATTCTCAATTCATCATTATCTTCAATAATTGCAACACTATATGGCTTGAGGCTTTCGGGATGTATTAGTATATTTTCCAAAGGAATATTTACGGTAGTTTCTTTAAAATCTTTCGCCATTTGAAATGAATTGGTCTTAGAAGTCACAACTAAGCCTTCATACAAATCATCATTCTTTGGTAAGATTATAACAAATGAGGTGCCCTTGTTTTTCCTACTTTTCAAAAGGATTGTTCCAAAATGCAATTCAGTTAACTGTTTTACCATATATAATCCAATTCCTGTTCCTGAATTCAAAGAATCGTCTTGATAAAAACGGGTAAAAACATTCTCTAAATTCTTTTCCGAAATACCTACACCATTGTCAACTACCTTTATATATATGTGGTTGTTCAATTTTTTTAAATCGACACCACCACATATCAATTTGTACTTTCTTAACTTCGAAATCTTCTTAGCGTCAAATTCCCTTAGTGTAAGCACAATTTTACCCTCATTAGGTGTAGCCTTAAATGCATTTGATAAAATATTATATACAATTTTTTCTATTTTATCTTCATCATAGAACATAACCAAATCCTCTTTGGGTAGACGGACCTTAAATTTTATATTCTTCTGGTTAGATCGATACAAAAACGAATCGGTAATTGTATTTAGTGTTTCCGAGATATCAGATTGAACAATTTTCAGTTCCATCTTACCATACTCGTACTTCCTAAAATCCATAATCTGGTCAATAAGCCTTCTAAGACGATCTACATTATTATTCAAAATATTGAATAACTCCGTATTTAGATTATATATTTCTTTTTGACCTATGAGACTTTTAATGGGATCTACGATTAACGATAACGGAGTTCGTAACTCATGAGATAAGTTTGTAAAGAAAACTAACTTTGATTCATACAGTTGTTCCAAGTTATCTTGCTCAATTTCCTTAATTCTCAGAGCGTTGTTCTTATTGTGGTTTTTCATCAAAATACGAATGAATGAAAACGCAATGAGCAGAACACATAAAACCCATAGAGATATCATGTACCATGTATTATACCATGCCGGTAAAATTTCAATATTTAATTTTAGAGGAGTCTCTGTCCAAATACCATCATTATTAGTCGCTAAAAGTAAAAAGCTATAATTACCTTTTGGGAGATTACCATAATTAATAGACCTTTTATTCCTTAGCTGAATCCAATCGTCATCAACACCTACCAGTTTACATTTAAAGCTATTGCTCAAAGGGTGCGGCAAATGCAATGAGGTAAACTCAAAACCTAAAGTATTTTGTTTAGAAGACAATGTAAGCGATTTAGTGTAAGCTATATCACTATCCAACATTTTATTGTCTAAATTATTATTTAGCAATTCCCCGTTAATATAGAGTTTTGTCAAAACCACATTAGGTTCAAATGTGCTCTTACTAAACTTTACCGTAGGGTTATATATGTTTAGACCATTGGCACCTCCAAAATAAAGGTTTCCCATAGCGTCTTTATGTATAGCATTTCCATTAAATTCTAAAGATTGTAAACCATCCTTAACACCAAAATTCTCAATTAGACCCTTCTCAAAATCAAAGGAAAACAATCCGTTATTTGAACTGGCCCATAATTGGTTGTGTGATTTATTGTATATGAGTCCGTATACATAACTGTTTGCTAAATTAGTTGCGGTGCTTAAGTCACCTTGAGAAACGAATGGTGCTATTTGCTTTTTTACAATATCAATTTTACATATCCCAAAGTTCGTTCCGGCCATAATACTCCCATCTCCAATTTCAGAGAGTGAATAAACAGCATAGTTTTCAAAATATTTCTCATAATCTGAGGCAACCCTAATTCTCTGAAAGTTTAATGACTTTCCTAAATATTGTGAAAACAAATATGGGTTATCATAATCTTTAAGTTCTAAAAAGACGACACTTCCATTTAGGGTTCCAAACCATAGTCTTTGCTGACTATCCAAAAACATTGAATAAATTACTTTTTTGTCTAAAATGGTCTGGACATTAGTGTTGGTTATTTTCTTAAGATTATTTTGAGCTGTATATATATAAAGACCGTTCAAGGTACTTATCCATATATTACCCACATTATCTTCTAAAACATGGTATACTTCCTCATTAGGAAGTAAAGACGGTTTTTCAGTATTAAAATAGCTTACAAGTTCTTGTGTATCAATGTCACTTTTCCTTACGATATAAATGCCTTTCTGCGTACCTACCCAAATACTAGAGTTTTTTACTTGTACAATAGAACGTATATGTCCAAATCTACCGTTCTCCTCTGGGTGTATATTTATCGCAAGCTCATTTTCTTTAACAAAAAGACCATTCCCTTTGGTTCCAATCCAGAGCCTTTGACTATCATCTTTTAGAATGGAATGAACGTTTGACACGTCTTCATTTCCTCTTTGACAGGTTAAATGGTCAATTAAATTAAATTTCCCATCCTTAGCCACAAGTGTATTTATACCAGCATCACTTCCTGCGACTATCATTCCGGATTCATCTTCATATAGAGCTCTTATGAAATCGTTTTTCAGAACGTTTTTCTTATTTATTTCATATTTGAAATTTTGCCATTGTTTTGTTTTTCTATGATAGGAAAATAGCCCTTCACCTTCAGTTCCTATCCAAATAACTCCATTGGAATCTTCAAGAATAACATTTGCCGCTTTACATTGAGGCCAATTCTCATATTGCTCATTAATTGGCCTAACTCTAACAACTTTATCAATACCCGTATTCAAATGAACACTGAAGAAGCCTCTTTCCGAAGAGATTAAAATATTCTTGTCCGGCGTTATGTAAATTGAATAAAAAATACTCAATTCTTGATTTTCGGTCTTTACGGTCAATCGGTTTGCTTTTTTACTATCCTCCATTAATAGAAAAAGCCCCCTACTTGTATTTAGTAAAATTCCTTGAGGAGATTCTAACATGCCCTTTACTAAAACCTGCCCAGTCTTTATTCCGTTGATATAGAAAGACACCTCATCAACTACTAAGGTTGAATCCAACTGAGTTTTGACGAGGCCGTTGGCGGTGCCTACCAACAATTCTCCATTAGGTGTTTTGTGAAGGGAAGTAATATCATTACTAAGTTCGGAATTTGTATCTGTAGGAAATAAGTAACGAAACCTACCTGTTTTAGTATTCAGAAAGTTAACCCCTCTTTTGGTTCCAATAGTTAGAATATTACCATCACCTATTATATCGGTAACCCATGGGTTACTTAAGCCAATTTCATTGTTTGAAGAAGCAGAATATACATCGGCATCGTAACCTGTATATTTATAAAGGCCATCCATCTTACCTACCCAAATAAAGCCTAGGCTATCTTTACAGATAGAAGAAACAACATTGTTAGTGATTATGTTCTGATCATTTAAATTCCCAACTTCATAAGCTGAGTTTTGAGCCTGACCCAAATAGCCTAGGAACACACAGAGAAGAATAAAACTTATCGTGAACTTACATTTAGAAATAAAGCTAAATAATAATCTAATCATTACTTTCTCTCCTGCATATTTTTCAATATCACTCCAAAGTAACCCTTATACTTATAAAGGTTCTTGCGATTAAATATCGTAATTTAGAATTAGAACCCATTCTCAAAAAGCTTCAATTATCAAAAAAACATACTCATCACGTTTTTTCGTGGAATTCACAAAATAGCAGAATGCAAATAGGTTTTCTTCGAATACAATTAAATTCTTTACGACACTGATGAGTTTAATTTCATCAATAATCTATTAGTGCTAACACAATTATTTAAAGATGAGTGCATTTTTTTTAAGGCAGCAATTGCTTTAAGAGAGGTTATTCCCTACATTTAATTCCAAGAAAAATTAATTAATAACACAGTAAACAATTCGGTAAACAGTTTCATAGAATTCACATAAAATAGTGCCAAAATTCGGGAGTTTCCTCAAACTCATAACCCGAAGGTCGCTGGTTCGAGTCCAGTCCCCGCTACTAACTCAGAAGCCATTCGATTGATTTTCAGTCAGATGGATTTTTTATTCCTGATTTTTTTCCGATTTTTTGAGCTACCTTTAAATCCAGTTCGCTCTACATCCTTATATCAGTGAGCTAATTTGGTGTAAGCGGTTTGTATAGATGTAGCAGTATTGAATATATTTCTTAATCCTTGTACTAAATCATATGCTTTTTTGATATCTGGATAGTGTTCAAAGAGTATTTTAGAACGAGACCTCCTCCAATATTTAAGTACCGGTCATAACTAGAAAATCCGGAGTATTTTCATTCTTTTCGATATACTCGTTGGGGGACATGTCCCCCAACGAGCTGTGCGGTCTAAACCCATTATAGTCTTCTCTCCAAACATCGAGCTTTTCTTGGCTATTTTTCAAGGAAAACATAGAAAGTCAGGATACTACAGAATTATATCCTTTACGTCACATCTATTTTAATTCGTATTACTACTCGGTAAACTGCTATATTTATAAACCATAATTTATAACCTCATTTTTGTACCAACCAAACCCATTGGCATTCACATGCCCAAAGAAAACTAATTTTTCAAAAATGCTATTTTTCAAATTACACATCAGATTACTTACACTACTCATTTTTGTTCCTATATTTTTATCGAGTCAGGAAAAGAACAGCGCAAAACCTAATGTACTATTTATTGCAGTAGACGACCTCACCACCAGCTTAGCTTCATATGGAGATTCTGTAGCCAAAACACCAAACTTTGATAGGCTATCCAAAATGGGAGTTCAGTTTAATAAAGCGTATTGCCAGATTCCACTTTGTAATCCTTCCAGAGCTTCTGTCATGACGGGTTTAAGACCAGATGCTATTAAAGTGTACGACCTTGATGCACACTTTAGAGATGAAGTCCCCAATATTACTACCCTTCCCCAACTTTTTAAGGACCAAGGGTATTGGGTAGGTCGAGTAGGAAAATTATATCATTACAATGTTCCTGCGGCTATCGGCACCAATGGGCATGACGACCCTGCTTCTTGGCAGGAAGTTTTTAATCCTAAAGGACGAGATAAAGACGAGGAACATCTTATAACAAATGCGGAGCCTCACCGAAAAATTAGCGCTGCACTGAGCTGGCTAAGAGCTGAAGGCGAAGATAACGAGCAGACCGATGGTATGATTACTGTGGAAGCCATTAAGCAAATTGAAAAACATAAAAAAGACCCATTTTTTCTTGGTGTAGGCTTTTTTAGGCCCCACACGCCTTATGTGGCACCTAAGAAGTATTTCGATTTGTATCCTATAGATTCTATAAGCATTCCATATGCACCGGAAGATGATAGAGCTGACATCCCCTTTGCTGCTCTTGCCCATAATTGTAAAGTAGCGCACTACGGATTGCCAGAATCTGTTTGTTTGGAAGCTAAACAAGCTTATTACGCTACTGTTTCCTTTATAGATGCCCAAGTTGGACTCTTGTTGGATGCCTTGGAAGAAAACAAGTTGATGGACAATACTATTATTGTTTTATGGAGTGACCATGGGTATCATTTGGGAGAGCATCAGGGAATCTGGCAAAAGCGATGCTTGTTTGAAGAATCTGCTAAAGCTCCTATGTTTATCTATGCACCCGGTGCAGCAGGAAATGGCACCAAGTGTGACGAAATAGTAGAATTTATTGATATCTACCCCACAGTAGCGAAGTTGTGCAACTTAACCCCTCCAAATAAACAGCCCGGAAAAAATCTGACGCCTTTATTAGAGGAACCCAATCTGAACTGGGAAGGCCACGCTTATACCCAAGTACTTAGACCAGGTAACGGAAACCCTGTTATGGGCAGAAGCGTACGTACTAACAAATGGCGCTATACGGATTGGAACGAGGACAAAGAAGGCGAGGAATTGTATGACCAAATACAAGACCCAAAAGAGTTTAATAATTTAGCACGTGATGTCAATTACAAGCAAATAAAGTCTGAACTCAAAGCGCTTTTAGAAGAAAATGTAAGCGGAAAAGTACCAACCACCCCTTTTAATCCTGATAGGCTTTAGCACTAAAATGCCACCCAATAGTTCCTAATGCAAAAGAGGCTGAAGGGTTAAGTACAATTAAACTTGTCAGAATGAAATGAAGGTTGCACTTTCCATCATATTATACTTAGTCCTCCTGTTCATACTTCCGCTTGCCGCTTCACTTTATATGATTCAAAGTCCATATGTGATTTTATCAGCTGTTGTAATAGTCCTTCTACTAACTACACAACCTCAAATGAATTTGGGTGAGGCTACACGAGACAAACGAACTGACGGAGGAACGATATATATCATATTGGGTATGGGTATGAACAATACATGAAACGAACATGGAAATTTTTACCAGGATATTAAGAAAGGGTGCCACATTCAATCAGAAGACCGCGAACTATTTTGATTTTTAGAAATAGGCTAGATATTTTCTAGGATCCAGATCCTACATCAAAAATCAACCTAACTACCCTATCATTTTCACAATATGAGCTATTACATATTGCCCGCTGGGTTTGTAATTTTCACAAATTGTAATGTATCATTATTACGTACGGAAATAATGAATTTATTCCCTTTTATATGAATCAAACTTGCATCTTTTACGTCACCGTCTAAATACAAGCCATTATCTTGATTTTTAGTGGCTACAAAATTTCCATTGCCATCACCTTTTAAAAATGCACCTATACTAGAGTCGTTTCTAGGCGTCTCAATTTCTGATGCGTAAAGATTTCCTGCAACGACAATATCTTTAAGTCCATCTTTATCAAAATCCTCTGATATGATTTTATTTACCGATGAAAATTGTGCTTCGTTTGGAAGCTTAGTTAAGCCAAATTTTCCATTTCCTAAATTTTCGATATAGCTAGTTGCAAAGGTTTCTGCCTGATAGTGAATCTCTGCTTCTACCAGTTTTTCTTTGCCATAAATTTCATCTAGTTCTGCTGAAGCAAAAGAATTATAATCTTCAAACTTTTTGCTCAAAGATGGCATTTGTTGCGATGAACAGGACTTGCCCCGAACTGGAAATAATTTTCCAAAATTATAATAACTCAGCACAATGTCTTTTCTACCATTTTCATCAAAGTCATCTGCATATACTTCAAAAGGAGCTTCTATTGATGCCTGATATTTATAGTTTAACCCAAGATTACCCACCACATAATCCATATCTCCATCAGCATCAAAATCACTTTCGGTTATGCTTGACCACCACCCACTTGTATTTTCAAGCCCTGTAGCATCTGTAACATTCTTAAAAACTCCATTTACATTGCTATAAAAAAGAATGGGAGTCCACTCACCTACTACAATAAGGTCCAGCGTACCATTTCCATCAAAATCTGTCCAACGGGCATCTGTTATCATTCCCAATTGGTTAAAGTCTGGTGCTAATTGTTCTGTTACATCTTCAAAAATACCTCCTTCGTTTTTCAGGATATAACTTTTTGTAGGCCACGGATATTGACCAGCTACCAATCTACCTCCTACGAAAAGGTCTTGGTCACCATCATTATCATAATCACCCGCCACTACTCTAGAGCCGCTTGTATTCATGTAAGGCAAAACATTCATTGTTTTCATGAAGATACCATCCCCATTATTCTCATATAACCGATCTTGAAAAAAGTTAGCGTCATCACTTTTTTCATTTCCCCCACTTACCACATACAAATCTGCATCGCCATCATTGTCGTAATCAAAAAATAAAGCGCCAATATCTTCATGTTTGCTATCTCTTTGCCACACCTCTATATTAGACCTATGAAACTTACCTTCATTGTTCTGCATAAAAAGTGCTCCTTCTTGTTCTGATGCTCCTCCTACATAAAAATCTTCCAATCCATCTCCATTAACATCAGCTACCGCTAGACCAGAACCTAGCATAGAGGTTTGATGTGGCAAAAGTGGCTCATCTAAATAATCATCATATACATTTTCAGCATGTACAAAATCGATACCTAATGAATCCGACTCAACACTATTAAAAATCCTTTTCCCAATCTTCTGTTTGACTTTAGATTCCTTTGCCGTTAAAATATCAATGCTCACCGTCTGATTGACTCCAACATTTTCTACTAATGAGATCGTGCCATCAGGCCAAACAATCTTCACAGATTTTACCATTGTTTCTTTACCCAAGCCAAAATGCGCTTCTGGTGGAACAGAAGACTGAAACCCTCTAGTTAATGTCAATTCACTAAATTGCTCTAAACTATCCGTGGTTACATAAATTTTAGCTCCTAATCCATTTGTATTGGTTTTAGGGCCTTGCAAGATTACCTTCAAATAGTTATTGTTATCTGAATTATTGTTCTTATAAATTGATGCTTTATGGTCTATATTATTAATCACAAAATCCAAATCGCCATCATTATCAAGGTCTGCATAAGCGGCACCGTTCGAAAAGGTTTTTTCTTCCCAACCCCATTCATCCACCATATTTTTAAAAGTGAGGTCTTTATTGTTTCTAAAAACATAATTAGCAATTTTCTCCGAGGGTATTTTTTGAATCTCCTCTGCAGATAGTTTAACTCCCCCAAAGTGATTTCTTGATTGTAACTTTAAAAAATAATCCCTGTTATTAATATCTCTTCTCGTACCGTTTGAAATGGTAATATCTTTCCAACCATCATTATCTAGATCTGAAAAAAGAACAGACCAACTCCAATCTGTAGTAGAAATACCCGCTAAACGAGATACTTCGCTAAAAACCGGATTTCCATTTGAATCTTCACCTCTATTCAGCTGAAGACTATTCTGCATATATTGATAGTTTAACCCTGCGTTTACCATTTTAGAAAAACCTAGAGGATTCATACTGGCCATATTAGCCTTAGACCTTTTATTGTCTTCAGGGGTCATGTCTACCTGTGCTATATCTACTAAATTATCATTGTTATAATCCGCTATATCTGCTCCCATACCGTATTGAGCCGTATGTTTTAAAACGGAAAGTGCAACTTCTTTAAACGTCCCGTTCTTATTATTGATATACATAAAATCTGCTGAATCAAAATCGTTGGACACATAAATATCCTGCCATCCATCACCATTAAAATCAGAGACTGTTGCGCTTAAGGACAGCCCAAAATTTAATATACCCGCTTCTTCTGTCACATCAACAAAACCACCATTGCCATTATTCTTGAATAAGATATCTGAATCCGCCAACTTAGGAAACGCTGCTTTGCTTTGATAAAACTCTACAGGACTATTAAACGGAGTGGGTGAATAATTTGCGAGATAGAGGTCTAAATCCCCATCATTATCATAATCAAAAAATGTACTCTGTGTGGTATGCCCGTTATGGTCAATACCATATTCTTCAGCTTTTTCTGTAAATGTAACCAATCCTGAAGGTGCAGAACTACCGTTATTAACATAGAGCAAATTTCTACGATTTTCCCCTTTTCCAGAAACACTTACATAGATATCTAAATATCCATCATTATTTATATCTACCATAGTAGTGCCCGTAAACCAGCGATCATCACCGGCAACTTGGGCTACCTCCGTAATATCTTCAAATTGAAAATCTCCTTTGTTTAAATATAATTTATTCGGTTCCATATTGGCCGTAAAAAACAAATCTACAAGCCCATCATTATTGACATCTCCAGCAGAAACACCACCACCCATGTACATATATGGATAGTTGAAATAATTTAAACTATCCGTCTCTACTATATCGTTTGAAAAATCAATGCCCGTATCAGTATCTGACATAAGGCTGAATTGCGTTTTTCTTTGCTCAGTACAAGAGATGAACACGGTTAAAAAAAGAAAACTGATACATGCTTTTTTCATATGGAAAAAATTATAAAAAAGGGCTTTGAACAACTACTTTCAAAGCCCTTAAAACTAACTCTAACTCAACAAACTATTTTAATACCCTTGGTTCTGTTCTAGATTAGGGTTTATACTTAATTCTGAATTTGGTAGTGGCACCAATTCATGTCCACTAGGTATACTTACACCGTATCTAGACTGAATGAAGTTGGCTGCTTCTCCCGATCGTCTAATTACAGGCCAAAGCGAATACTCCCCGCCCAGTTCATGTCTGTATTCTTCTAATATATTATCTAAAGAAACTGTCTTTGCAGGTGCTGTACCATTCCAAGCTCTATTTCTAACACGATCAAAAGCAGCCTGTGCTTTTGCAGTTTGGCCATCCTTAAATGCAGATTCTGCCAGACTTAGCAAAACTTCCCCATAGCGTATCCAAATATGGCCTTGGTTTCCAAAAAGAACGGTTCTTCCCCAACCATCAATATTTGGGTCTCTCCAACTTTTTACGCCCCAGTATCCACTTCTTTGATCAGGTGTACCACCTACCCATGGTTCCTCTACTGTTCCACACGTATTGATATCTACCCCGTCATAATCTATAATATTGATTAACGGATCGGGATGTTCTTCTCCTGGGCCTATAATAGTCGCCTGGCGTCTTAAATCTCCTTCTTCAAAAGAATCATATAACTCTTTGGTAGGAATACCTGTAAATCCACCACCACCGGTTATATCCGTTGGCATGGCAAATAATTGCAAAATATTGACCTCATCATTTCTATTCCAACCTAAATCTCCGTTTGCGGCCCACTGAAGTTCAAATAGAGATTCTACTCCATTGCGGTTTGATACAGAATGGATATCTAAAAAATTAGGTTCTAACGAAGTTACGCCACCCGCTTCTATTGCTTCAAATGCTGTAACGGCTTCGGCATATTGACCCAACCACATGTGTGCATTTCCTAAAATAGCATAGGCCGTTCCTTTGGTGACTCTTCCCTTTTCTCCATCATAAGTCCACGGAAGCCTGTTTACCGCATCTTGCATGTCTGCAACTATTTGCTGAAAAACCGCTTCTTGTGAATCCCTTCCTTTGAAAGGATCGTCATCAATACTTAATACCAATGGAACCCCTCCATAAACTGCCGCCAGGTATTGATATGATACCGCTCTTATAACCAAAACTTCTCCTATCAACCTTTTACCCAAGTCCTCACTAATACTACCCGCATCTATAGCCGGCTGAAGATTATTTAAAGCATTGTTCGCTCTACCAATAACCCGGTAGTTGTTAGGCCAAATCTTAACAGGAATATCTGTATCAGGATTGATATCAAAATCAAAAAAGGGAGAATCTTCGCGTACACTAGGGTCTTGCCAATCTAAGGTTATGTTATTGGCCATTTTAAAAATACCCTTCACATTATATTCATTGGGAAGACCAGGATCACCTTGAGAGTCGTTTTGTAAACCATCATAAACACCGGTTACTGCAGCTATTGCAGTAGCATCCGCCCCAAAAACAACGCCTTCAGACAAATCTTTGTTATTGGTATCTTGCAAGAAGTTATCAGAACAACCTGCTGTCATTGCTAGCAGAACAGAACCATAGACTATTAACGTCTTTGTATTTTTCTTTATAATATTCATAACTAAATATTTAAAATTTAAAATTGAAGCCCAGGGTTGTTGTACCTGAAATAGGGTATGCACCCGCATCAATACCTCTTGTTGTTACACTACTATTGCCTCGTATATCAGAATTCTGACCTATTTCAGGATCAGAACCTGAGTAATTGGTAATTGTAAATACATTTTGAGTACTTACATATATCCTTAAAGAAGAGATACCCAATTTATCTATTATCTTATCCGGCAGACTATAGCCAATATTCAGGTTACGTAGTCTTAAGTAGGATCCATCTTCTACAAAATAGCTAGAAGCTCTGTTATTCTGAATATCACCATCATCTATTAAAGCTCTGGCGTAGCTATTTGTAGAACCCTCGCCATTCCACCTATTATTGAAGTAATCTGTACTCACGTTAGAAAACGATGCAGAATTACCATAACCGGAAGCACTTTCCAGTTCACGTTTTACCAAGTTCAATATTTCGTTTCCGTAAGAGCCATAAAAATTCAACCCTAAGTCAAAATTCTTGTACGAGAAGTTTAAATTTAGACTTCCGTAAAAGTCAGGAACGGGACTACCTATAACTTCACGATCTTCACCAGTAATCTCTCCATCTCCATTTAAATCTACAAATTTGCGATCACCAGGAGAGGTTTCATTTGCTTGATAAAAACCACTTGGAGCAGCAGCATTAAGTGCATCTATCTCTCCTTGGTTTTGGAAAATACCATCGGCAACAAAACCATAGAAAGAACCTACTTCTCCTCCCAAAGCCGATCTTGTAATATCATACCAAAAACCTGCTTCGTTGAAGCTGTCTAAGAACTCATTATCAAATCGAACTTCATTTGAGGGCGTATCAAGCTCTGTTATCTCATTGCTGATTTTTGTTAAATTCGCCGAAATATCATAGGTAAAATCTCCGTCGTTCTTCCGATATCCAACCATGAATTCGAAACCTTTGTTAACTACACTTCCTCCATTTACAGGCTTGTTTGCAAAACCCGACTGAGAAGGAACATTTATATTGAATAGAAAATCTGAAGACTCGCGATTAAAGTAATCTGCCGTAAAGTATAGCCTATTATTCAAAAGCTCTCCCTCAAAACCAACATTACTCTGTACTTGGGTTTCCCACCTTAAGTTGGCATTTGAAGCTCCTACAGGAGCAAGGCCCACAACATTATTTCCTCCAAAGCTGTAACTAGAATCGTTTCTAGGTGTACCGTTATTAAATATAGAACTGAAACCAAAAGGACTGATACCATCAAAATTTCCGGTTTCTCCCCAACTGGCTCTGAATTTCAATATATTGAACGTACTGTTTTTCATGAAGGTTTCTTCATCTATATTCCACCCAGCAGCGAATGAAGGAAAAACACCCCATAGATTTTCCGAGTTAAAACGGTTACCTACCCCATCTCTACGGATAGTTCCTGTTACGTAATATTTACTATCAAAACTATAGTTTAACCTAGCAAACGTACTTGCCAGCGTTTCTCTTGTTGAAAAACCTGCAGCGTTTGAAATTTCTTCGGCTTGGGCTATATCCCTAATTCTATTGTCCAAAAATCCTGTGCCTTCTATCTGGCTATATTTTGTATACGTTCGCTGTGCGGAAACACCGCCTAGTACATCTACCTTATGCTTGTCCGCAAAAGTTTTGTTGTATTGTAAAATATATTCCGCCAACCATTGGTTGTCGGTACTTTGTGTATAGGTATATATAGCAGCATTTCTAACATCAACATTACCGGAACTCCTGTAATACTTTGGATTAAAAACCCAACCGGCATAATTATCTACCCGTGTACCTACATTAACTTTAGTAGAAAAACCAGCAGCTATATCCCACTCCGCTCCAATATTGGCCAGCACTGTATTTGTAATATTATCTCGGTCAGATTCACCTGCTCTAGCTACAAAGTTTCTACCATCACGAAAAGTTTCACCGCTTACATCTGGATAAGCGCCATAATTACCATTGGCATCAACCGGTAAGTTGGTCGGGTTGACATCACCTTGAAGGTTAACTTCTCCAACAGGAGCCAAATGAGGTATGTTTCCGTATAAATTCAACAGACTACCACGACCCGAACCTAAGGGAAGAAAACTTTGAGAAGACACATACTTTGTATTGGCCTTTAACCTAAGTTTATCCGTGATATCAAAACTTGAGTTGAAACCTAAATCATATCTCTTATATTTAGAACCAATAAGCGTTCCTTCTTCATCATACGCACCTGCAGTAAAAGCTATCTTAGATTTTTCACCACCACCACGTATACTTAATGTAGTGCTCTTACTAATGGCCGAATTGAATACTTCATCTTGCCAGTCTATACTCCTAAGGTTTCCGGGTGTATTCCAACCGTCATAGGGAATAGCTACACCACTAACTTCCGTATCGGTACTATTACTAAGTCCTACAGCAAAAGGAGCAAATGTTTCTACGCCCAATACATCAATAGTTTTAGGTTGAGTACGGAAACCAACAAACGTATTCAGTTCTACCTGAACTTTACCGTTTGAACCCTGCTTGGTCTGAATAATAACAACACCATTACTTGCACGTACTCCATAAAGAGCAGTAGCAGATGCATCTTTTAGAACAGACAGTGATTGTATACTATTAGGATTTATAAATGATATATCTCTTGTTGGAAAACCATCTACAATATAAAGAGGTGTGGTACTACCAAATGACCCTACACCACGAATATTTACAGAAACAGACGCACCTGGAGCACCGGAGTTAGAAGTAATTTGAACACCACTTGTTTTTCCTTGTAATGCTTGATCTACTGTTGTAGCAGGAAAAGTATTTAATTCGTCCGCGCTAATAACCGCTACGGCTCCCGTTAAATCTTTTTTGGTTGATGTACCGTAAGCCACCACAACCACTTCTTCTAATGATTGGGCATCTTCTTGCATTTGTACATTAAGTACCGTTTTCTCTCCTACGGATATTTCCTTTTTTGCAAATCCTATAGAACTAAAAACCAATGTAGCATTGTTGCTTGATACTTTTATAGAATAGTTACCGTCAAAATCTGAAGCTACCCCATTTGACGTTCCCTTTTCCACTACCGAAACTCCAGGAATTGGCTGCCCATCCGCATCCGTGATCGTACCTGAAACTGATTGTTGTAAAACCAAGGCAGTTGCCTCGGGAGGAGCTGTATTTTTTGTAAACGCATTAGCTCGCACAGAAAATGATAAAACTGTAATACATAAGAACAGTAGTTTCATCGTCAATTTTAGCTTTGATGGTTTAATGCATCTAAGCCTAAACTGCTTATAGTTTTTCATATCTTTGAAATGTTAATTATTTGACTAATTTTTGTTAGTTAATTTTCAGCGAGATGTGTGCCAGCACATCTCGTTTTTTAATTTTTTGTCTATCTCATTCGCGTATTATCTATGTTTTAGTTTTGGTTAGTTATATTTTCTTCAAAAGACAGACCCAGTCATCATGCTTGGTGCCTTTTGTAGTTGGCGGTACACCTAATTCTCTGACAGCACCAGCACTAAGAGTTGTAACACTTCCCAACTGAAGTTCTCCCCCATTTACAGGATCGAACCAGTGTACTTGAAACTCTCCTTCTTCTTCCAACAAATTAATTGTTGCTTCTTTAGTATCCGGAAGGAACAAAGCATAAACTTCTCCCTTTTCCCGAAAACAATATGCTTCTTCTATATTGACTAAGCTATGTTCCGGTTTCATCTGCCAGAACGGGAGATACTCTTCAAAAAACACTCTAGCATGATTGGTTATTTGCCAAAGTCGATTCCTTTCCCGCCAGTCTTCCGAATTTAAATCGTTATGCGGGTGTTTTGCTCCAAAATACCACTCTACTCCCGCACCACCGGAAAGTAATGTTCCCCATAACACATATTTCCTTAAGCTATCATGGGTTGGGTCCTCACTATCCAAAACAGCGCCTTGATACCATTTTCCTATTTCATCCATAGTAATTAACCATTCATTCCCTGCAGCTTCTGATTTCTTTTTCCATCTTTCTATTACTTCTGAGGTTTCTGTTCTTTCTTCTTGTTGCAAGGAGAGTCCATCAACATACTTATAGCCAACAATAGAATCTAGAATATCGCTTCGTAAAGGGTCTTGTGCATGCGTGTGCAAAAGCACCGGATGGTTATACGCGTCAGACTCCTTAATAAACTTCGCCATTGCTTTTCTTTGCGCATCGTTCTGCCCTAAAGGCGACCAATGTGCAGGTCCGTTTTCTTCGCCTAAATTCCAATTAAGCGCTAAATGATGACCAAAACGCGCCATCAATTCATTCAAGTATAGCTGTCTTAATGGCCCCGTATCCCCTCCATCTAACAGAGTTTCATTTTCGGTTTCCTGTAAAACGATATGTAGTAACAACCCTTTAGACTGCATATGGCGAAAAACAATTTCCCATTGTTCTAATTTGCTCACATCAAAACGATTGAATTCATCCGGTTTAGCGTAAGGCCAAACATCTTTTCCATCACCCAAAATGTTCATAGTCAAGAAATAAACTGAATTCATTCCTGTAGAAGCAAGATAATTTAGAGCTCCAATAAGTGCTTTTCCTTTACCATCTTTCCAAGTAGGATCACCCGTTTTCCAATCTTTTAAGTGTAATGGGTAGGAGTGAATTTCGTTGGTGGTGCTTGCCTCTCCTTCTTCATTTGAAGCTTCCATTCGGTACGTATCGTCAAAATCAACATAACCCAATAAATTTTCTGGGCTATTAGCTCCCACTTTCATCCAATATTTATCCGAACCCGTGAATTTATAATAACCGTTGGATGCTACGAGCCTGCCATGTGCCCTAAAATCAACACCTTCCTTATCGGATGCTACCACTTTAAACCCGCCAGTAGCATTGGAAATGGAAATTTTTTCTGCTGTGGCAACATCATTTTTTAAAGCGATATTATCTTGATGGTACAGTACAGCAGAATACGTCCAATCACCCAACTCCTCAGGAGTAAACCGAACACTCCAAATATTCCCCTGGTCTGCACTGGACTCAGAAGCGTTTCCATCTGCCGCATAAAAACCTCTTATTGTATAGTTGGTCTCCTCATTTTTGAACTCCACTTGTAGTAAGTAGTTTAAAAACGGATTATCAGCTGCATCTTCTGAAGTCTTAGGACCTTCAAAATTTAGTTCTACTGTATGCCATTGTTTTCGGATTTCAGTAAAATTAGTGCTGGCAACCGCTACACTCTCATCTGTTTCTGAGGGTAATTTTAACCTCTCAATTGTAGTTAGTTCTGGTCCACCTCCACGATTACCGCTACCTGCAGCCATATAGACATAATCATCAACAATAACATATCCGGTGCCGTGACGCCCTTGTATCATTGAAGGCCAATTCCTCCATGTTTTTGTCTTTATATTATAGGCTTGCACTTCATTATGAGCAACTTCATGTGCTATACTTTCCCCGCCGCCAACTATTACTTCATTCTTCCAAACAAATGCAGCATTTCCCGCTCTTTGGGTAGGTATGGCTAAATCATCCGTAACCTTTAGCCATTCATTTTTTTCAAAATCATACACATTACCGTATGTATTGGTAAGTGCCATATCCTGACCTGTTTTCTTTGAGGTTTTACGACCCGCAAAAGCATATAACTTGTTACTGGCCACTGCAGCATGAAAGTGGTCACGGGAACCAGGAGCATCTGGTAACACCTTCCATTCTCCCGTTTTAGGGTCATACACATCAAACCACGGCTGGTAACCGTTCATATGGCCTTTGGTGATTCCTCCTACTACATATATTTTACCATTATGAGCAACAACGCCTGCCCCACCTCTTCTGCGATGCTCGGGAATTTCATGACTATAGACATACTCATCTTTCTCCGGATAATAGACAACAACACGGTCCAGTGGAGTTTCATTAGGCCATTGTCCGGTCATTCCTCCAATAATGTACACGGCATCATCTACAACAACCGGTTGAAAGTGATGTATCTCAATTGGTGTTGATGCTTTTGCCGTCCATATTTTGTTTTCAGTATCAAAGACATCGGTAGGATTAATACGCCTACCTCCCATAAGGAGAATTTTATTTTTATAGGCAACCATACCTGCCTCATGGCGGGCTGTTGGCTCTCCTTTTGCTTCAATTTTCTCCCACTGCCATGTTTCCGTCTTGGAAGCGGCACAACTCATTAACGATAAAAGACCTGCGAAAACTACAATGAAGTACAGGTTCTGCGAGAAAAAATCCGATTTATATACTTTGGTATTTTTCATTAAGTCGTTCTATTTTTTATTCGTAATTATATCAATCAATTCTTGGTATGGTGTACCGTCATCCGCTACAAGACCAAAGCTTCCACTTTTGTAGTTCCAATTGGCGTGGCCTATGCCCGTTTCTTTAAACAAGGCCATCATATCTTCATACCATGCCAAAGCCTCTTTTTTAGGTGCTCCCTCAATAATTCCAAATTCTCCACAATACAGCGGCAGACCTAAGGATTTTGCTTTTTGAATCGGTTTTTGCCATAATTCCAACAAAATCTCTTTATCGAATTTTACGTCTACATATCGTTTCACTGAAGGCTTTACATTTTTCGGCAGGGTATTGAATTCCTTTTCAGTAAGCAAGACGCCTGGATAATGCACAGGACCTTCATACCCTTTTAAATTCGTCCAACTTGCATTGTAGTGACTCAGTAAAAAAGGTGTATAAAAATGAAAACTCAGCAGAATGTTCTTATCATTTTCAGGCACTTTTAGCGCATCAAAAGTATCCACGGACTGCCACCTATTAGAACCTATAACGATAGTCCGTTTTGGCTCAAGCTCACGAATAGCCGCAAAAGCATTCTTCAATAATTTATTCCACGATTCATTATCATCAGCTACCGCCTCGTTCATTAATTCATAAGCCACCAGGGAGTTAGGGTATTTGCTCAAAGCTTTTGACAGATCGCGCCATAAATCGAAGAATTTTTCTTGTTCTTTCGCTTCTGTCCACAGCGGCTTTTCTTTCGCATTAAAGTGATGTGACCTAAGAATATGGAGGTCCACTATAACCTTTAAATTATATTCCTCGCACCATTTTATACAATTGTCCATCAGCTCAAAAGCATCATCATGCCTTTCAACATCATCATTCCACATTTGCTCTTCGTCAATGGGCAACCTAATATGATCAAATCCCATAGCTGCGATCGCCTTGACATCCGCTTTTGTAAAAAACTGCTTGCGTTCCTCTCCCCTACGACCACTTTGTGACAACCAATGCGCAATGTTGGTTCCCTTATAAACAGTGAAACTTTCACTCTTTTTTTGCTCTGAGGACTGACAATACGAAACAGTTGTGATGAGTAACATCACACATAGGAATCCATTTTTCATCATTTTACTATATAGCTTCATACACTTCAATTTTACCAGCCCTTATTTTCCAATGCTTCCAAAACAATAACCTCATCCATATCTGCATCCATGGTTCCCGCTACTGCAATTGCACCTATCAATTCATTATTAAAATAGATGGGATACCCCCCTTTTAGTGGCACATATGCCTGGCTAGTAGCACTATCCAAAACTAGCATTGGCGAACGCCCAGCAAGTACCACAGCTTCTATATCAATTGTTGCTCTTTTGAAAGCTGCAGCAGTAGCTGCTTTTCCTATTGCTATATTGGCGGCACTGCTCATAGTATCATCAAGACTTTCCAGTAAAAGGAGATTCCCTCCGTTATCTACAATAGCTATGGCTCCAGGCACTTTGTGCTTAGCCGCCGATTCACTTGCAGCCGCCATTAGAGACTTTGCTTCTTGGTATGTTATTTTGTACGTTGTTTTAGGCATCCTTTTAAAGTCTGTATATTTCCTGGCGCACCAATTTCATAAGATCCATATGTTTTTCTTCATGCATGAGCCTTCTATATTTATCTCGATCTAGGTTCTCTACAATATTCCAAATGGCCATATTCATTTCTGCATGTTCCGTAAAAAAGCCAACCATATCAAAAATACGGGGCGAAGCATCTGCCGTAAAATACTTGTCATAACCAAATTCTTTGGCGTAAAAGAAAAATTCTACGGTATGCAAAAAGTTTCTAGAACCGCCTATCAAATCCCAATCAAATTGCCAATCATTATCATTGGTGTGCAAGTAATAATCCATATTTGAACGCTCACACATGGCAAGTACTTCAGCCGGATTTTCTTTTGCTAAAAGTGAATGACCAAAATCTATGGTAATACCCGTAGCCGCATTTTGAACCTCTTTTAAAAACACGATGGTCTTAGCACAACTATCCAGAAAACAGTTCACTCGCGTCTCATTAATTTTATATTCTACGAACAATGGCATCTCTGGTTTGTAATCTGCAGCTTCGGCAAAGGCATCAATCATATTTGACCACCCCTTTTTATAATCTACTTGAAAAAGATTATCATATCCATCGGATAATGGACAAACTGTAACCAATGGCGCACCAACGGCAATAGCATAATCCTTAGCATCTTTTATTAACTGTACGGCACCTTTACGTAAGTCTGCATCTGGTCTAGACAAAGCTCCAGGAACCCATTTGGTTTCCTTCTTAATATTGGCGTTTACCGCGGCAAACTCCAATCCCATTTCTTGCATTAGTGCCTTAGTTAAAGAAGCCTCTTCCGTCTCATATGGAAAAACAATTTCAACACCCGTTACACCATTAATCTTCTTAACGGTCTCCAATCGTTCCCGTAGCGCAGTAGGCTTTTGGTATTCTGAAAAACGGTCTTGTGTTTTGCTTAGAAAAGCGGTAATTATACTCTGTTTCATATGTTTATAGATATGTGTTTCTTACGTATTATAGGGTATTCGGTTCTTTTTCGATTACAGTATCCCGAACTATACTAGGGTCTGTAAATTGGTCGTTCAAATCTGTTACGGTAGTAGAAAAAGAATACATTACCGCACCCTGAGCCCCAGCTTGAAACCAATGTTTTGTTCCTGCTGGAAGCTCCAATTGATCTCCCGGTTTCATAATCACCTCATTTCGCATGGTGTAACAATCTTCCTTACCTTCTACTATGAAGCCTTTTTTCATATTGTTTTCCCCAGGGATGTAAAAATAAAGCTCACCACTGATAGCCCTGATAACCTCTTCTTTACCTGCATCATCTCCTACTGTAGGATGCCAATGTTCTGGCTCTGTTTGAAAAGGAAGCAATATCAAAATCTTTCCTGCTATTCGTCCTGTCTGAAACATGGTTAAAATTTGAATTCCTTCTTCTTTAATATGACTCAAACCAAAATCAGCAGCCGTAATCTTATCTCTATCTGCGGGAGTTAACAATAGACCTGCAGCTTCAATCATCTCTAGTGATTTTTTACAGACCTCTTTAAATTCATCGTATTTTATCATTCTTATTTTTTTAGTCTATCTAATTCAATTTTAAAGCCCGTTCTGGTTTTATCGCCAGCCACATAGGAATAGCCAGAACGTTCAAGGCGGCTGCCAGAAAGAAAAAAGGCGTGTTAGAACCCGTAAAAGCCACCAAATAAGGAAATGCCAAAGCTGTAAAAAACGAACCAAGGTTTCCTGCCATATTCATTGTACCACTAACCGACCCTGAATATTCCTTACCAACATCCAAACAAACGGACCATGAAGGACTCAAAGTCATATCCGCACCAAAAACTGCCATGGAGATAAAAATTACAGCTCCAAGAACATCATTCATATATACACTACCTACCAAGCCAATTGCCGCTAAGGAGAAACCAATAATTGCAGGAAGCTTTCTGGACAACGACCATTTCTTCTTTTTATAAATTGTATCTACCATGTAACCTGAAACCCAATTACCCAACGCGCCAAAAAAAAAGGGTGCCGAAGAATAAAACCCGGCTTCGATAATATCTAAATTATATTTTGCTTTCAGATGAGGAAACAACCAGGTTAGGCAAAAGAAAAAGGTAAAATTACTGCTGAAGTACTGTCCCATAAGCAACCACATTGCTTTGGAACCGAACATTTTAGAGAACGATAACGGTAATTTATCTGAATTTACTTTTTCTGTGTTGGCTTCAATTAGTTCCAACTCGTTTTCCGACATAGATTTATGGTCCCTAGGGCGATCCCGATACCACCCATACCAGACAATAGCCCATAAGACCCCTAGTGCGCCTAATATTACAAAGCTCATGCGCCAACTGGTAAGATCAATTAACCATGCTACAATAGGCAAAGCAATTGCCGCGCCTAATCTACCACCTGAAAAATTAATACCGTGTACCAGGCCACGTTCCTTAACAGGAATCCAACTAAAAATAGCTCGCGCCATACTCGGAAAAGCACCAGCTTCCCCCACCCCAAATAGAAACCGAACCACCAATAATCCACTAAAATTAAAAACAGCTCCGGTCAATGCCGTAAAAATGGACCACAGACTAACCACTCCTGCCAATATTTTCCGTGCTCCATATTTGTCTGCCAGATAGCCAGATGGCGTTTGAAACAACGCATACCCCAAAGCGAATATTGATAAAACCCAACCCATTTCTTTATCCGAAAGACCAAGGTCATTGGCTACGGGATCTTTGGCTACGGAAATCAAAATTCTATCGAAGAGTACAATCATGGATAAAATGAACGTACCAAAAACCATTCGATATCGTATAGGAAAAAATATGCCTTTTTTACTCATTCATTCTTTTTAAGATGAGTTGCTTTGTCTTATCCAAGTGCAGCTTTGCTAAAGATTCCGCCAAATCTGCATCTCTTTTTTCAATAGCATCAATAATATTTATATGTTCCGAAAGTGTTTCATCTGGAAACCTCAGAAGACCAATAGCATCCATACTCACCAAAAGATTACCCTGCCTAAATAGGCGGTGTAAATATTCATTTTTACTTCCCTTTAAAATTGCCTCATGAAATTGGGCATCAACTTTTTTGTAGTATTCCAAATCTATTTTCCCTTTTAAAAAAGGTTGAAACATACTTCTAAGGGCATTGATTTCTTCATTGCTCGCTCTTTCCGTAAATAGTCTAATAGCAACACCTTCCATGGCTGCTCTACATTCGTAGATTTCAACAATTTCCTTATCTGTAAATTCTTTTACAATAACACCTTTACGAGGAACGGACTCAATAAGTCCCTCACCTTCCAACATTTGAAGTGCCGTTCTTAGAGGCGTCCTACTGATACCCAAATCTTCCGCAAGCTTGTCTTGCACTATTTTTTGACCGGGCATCAGTTCTTTTGACATAATCATGGCTCTGACCGTTTTATAGGCCTGATCACTCAATTCGTTGTTGGCAATTTTTCTCATAGTGATTCGCTTTTTTGTATACCGTATACGAAATACCGTATGCGAAAATATAAAAGAAAATGGTTTTGGCAACTATTTCTTTGTCATATCAGCAAAATTTAACAGTAAAATTGAATAAATCTGTTTTTGGATACAGATATAATTATTGCTTAGAGATACAATTAGGTGTAGAAAACCTACTGTCTTTGTTTTTCAAAGACAATGAAAAACATATCAGCTTCAATAAAAAAGCCCTATGAGTCAAAAATTGACTTGACCAATAGGGCTAGAGTAAAAATATATTAGAACTTTTTTGCCGCTATCATCATATGTGGACTAAAACTTAGAAGATTTACATCATTCTCAGTAATTTCTACTAAATCCATTAGCGTTTTTTTATCCTCTTCGTTGGACATGCGAACGAAATAATCCTTATCCAACCAAGCCATTCCCTCCACCGCATGAGTATTCAAGTATTCCAACTCTTGAGTTTCAAACTCCTCTCTCAATTCTTCTGGCCTGTGATAGTAGGCTTCGGCAAGAAGCCATGGAAATTCTTCTGGTGGAGTATGAACTCCACTTGTTAACTCTTCTACGCACATCTTAAAATAAGATTCTTTGTGCAACAACCCGTGAAATAGACCCACCAAGGTAGATGCGGAATAGTTGATAGCAAAACCCAAAATAATCCCTCCCTTTTTCGCAATCCTACAAGCTTCTTTTATTGCTTTTATTCGGTCTTCCTTATTCTGCAAATGATACAAAGGGCCGTGAATGATTACTAAATCTGCATAATTATTTGGCAGGTTTAAACATCTTGCTTCTCCCAACTGAACCTGAAAAGGATTCTTTAGACTACTTGCCCTTTCTTTTGCTTTCTTAATGTGTTTAGGAACAGGATCTATCAAGCACACATCATGCCCCTTATTTGACAACCACGCTGCGTACTTGCCCGTACCACCGCCTACATCAACTACTTTGGCCGAATCTAGTTGAAGATATTTATCTATGAGATATTTTATCCTTTCGAACTCAAAAACACCCATGCCTTTGTCCAGCCTGGTTTCTTCTGATGCCCTGGAATAAAAGAATTCTATTTCTCTACTTATTAATCGTTTTTTGCCCATTAGATGTTGGGAGTTACCTTTTCATATTACAGATAATACTCTGTGATAGGAAAAGAGGGTCGTACAAACAATAGACCACTTTTGACGTTCTTAAAATGTTGTGATTTATAAAAAAATGAACATAGTTATCTCCTTACACTGGATTTGAGTAACCCACTGGTATGTTCATCTCTATTAAGGAGAGTGTCTTTAGAAAAGACAAAATCTGTATGTTAAGTATAGTAAACAGGCTCTAAAAGTAAATGATAAATTTTAAATTTCAAATACCTCTAATAGATAACCTAGCTAGATATTTATTTACAGATTTGGATTCTTAGAAAAAGGGGTGACTCATGATTTCTTTATTAGCCCTTAAACCGCACCTTATTTTTTGCGATACAACCACCAGTTCATATCTCTTGTTAGCTCATATCCTAATTTCTCGTAGAGAGCAATTGCCGGATTACCTTTATTTGTGTGCAAAATAGGCGTTTTGTTCTCTCTGAGAATTTCCTTTGTAGTATGCGCTATCAACTGTTTGGCCAGTCCTTGTCTGGTATACTCGGGGTGAGTAACCACTGCACTAACTTCTATTAAATGATTGGTCTGCATGCGTTGCCCTGTGATTGAAACCAACTTACCATTCTTAAATATGCCAAAGTACTTCCCCATTTCAAAGGTTCTTTTCTTGTAGTACCCAGGCATAACCAACCAGACTAAATCATAAATTTCATCCATAAAACTCTTATCTAGCAAGACAATGTTTTCTGTTATTGAAACGTCTGGCAACGTATTTAAAACCATTTGACAGCCATCAATCTTTTTCTCAAAGATAACTTTGGTTTCATCTATTACAGGAGTTTGATCGGCTGAAACAAAGAAGAAATGATCCGAAGTTTTCACATACTCATCAGCAGCTTTAGCTGTCTTTGATTCATCAAAAAAAGAACCAAAAGTGCACACATCGGGGTTATAAAATTGAACTCCATTCAATTCAACAGCGAAGTTTTTATGGGTCTCCTTTAAGGAATACCAAACCGGATTTTTTAATTGTTCCTCCAAATCTATCATGAGGTCAAATATATAAGAAATATGCTTTTATTTCATCTTAAGAAAAAAAAGACATAGCCCTTCATGAGACCAGTTAGTTCTATGTTTCTTTTTACTGCGGAATACGGTCTTCCATTATTTCACATCGTATTCCGAATTCACGGGTCAAACGCATAATTTTTACGTGATCTATATGCATTCCTTCTACGCGCAAAACGGTATGCCCTTTTGGAAAAGGTAAATCAGTTTCATCCAAGTCAAAATCAATTTTCAATTCAGAAAACACGAGCCCAAGCATTTTTACTATCCCTTTTGCCTGAGCTCGTTTATCTATATTGGTAATGAATACTTCAACCATAAACGTTTAGGTCTAGAATTCCTCTTTGGACAGCTCCATATTCGCCACTGCGCCAACTATAGCTCCAGCGGATACCGCAATTGCCAAAGAACGCATTCTTATGCTGTTGTCTCCACATGCAAACACACCATCTACAGTAGTTTTTTGCATCATATCTACCTGAATATAACCTTGCTCCGTAAGTTCGCAACCTATAAACTCCGGTATATCTAGATTTTGCTGAAATGGAAGCGGCCCATACGCCGCCTCAAAATGCATTGTACTGCTATCATCAAAAACTACATTTTTCATGAATCCATTTTCATGTTCAATCTCTGTAATTTCCTTTTCAATGATATGAATATTATGTTCTTTCAATTTCAACAGCTCTTCCGGAGTAAAGTCTGCTTTTCCATTGGTTAAAACACTAAGGTTATCTGTGAGGTTACTTACCAAAGGAGCCAGGTGAAATGCGACTTCGCCATTGGCAATGATTGCCGTTTTTTTGTTTCTTATTTCATACCCGTGACAATAAGGACAATGAACTACGGAAATACCCCAACATTCAGAAAACCCTTTAACGGACGGCATTATATCTTTAATTCCGGTGGCAATTACCAATTTCTTAGCTTTAAATTCTTTTCCTGATTCGGTAAGAACATAAAAACCACCCTCTTCTTTTCTGCCCTTAATTGCTTTGTCTTCAATAAAGCTGACCGTGTCATATTTTAAGACTTGCGATTTTGCTTTTTGCGAAATTCCAGCCGGAGTTGAACCATCTTGTGTTATAAAATTATGCGAGTGCGGCGTTTGCCTGTTACACGGTAACCCACTATCTATAATTAAAACATTGCGCAAAGAACGTCCCAACGCCATGGCCGCAGATAGACCGGCATAGCTACCCCCTATAATTATTACATCGTAATCTTTTGTCATAGCATTATCTTTTTTTAAATGAGTTACTACCATAGGAAACATAGGAACTAATCCGGCAACGCTTCCTTTCTTTATTGCATCTCTTCTAGTCATTTTAAACACACTATCGCAACATTGTCGCATTAACTTATTTTGCAAATATATAGATATTTTGTACTATTGCAACTAGGTTGCAATAAATTTATTTTCTATAATGAAAAGAAGAAATACCGTTACCAAAGAAGCTGTGCTTTCCGTCTTAAATGCGTCTGGCAAAGCCATGAGTCAACAAGCAATTGAGAAGGAAATTGGAGTTGATATTAATAGGGCTACTATTTATAGAGTTCTAAACCGATATTGTGATGATGGTATTGTACATAAAATTATTGCAGACGATGGTAGGCAGTATTTTGCTATTTGTATAAAGTGCGACGAAAAAAAGCAACCTTTACATCACTTTCACTTTCGTTGTACGCAATGTGAGACCATTGAATGTTTGCCTGTGCCGGTTACGTTTTCGCTGCCCAAGAGCTATACTTTAGAAGGGGTTAACTGTGTTCTTACCGGGGTTTGTAAAGATTGTGCCAAGTAGTTATTGAACCAACTTATAAGCCCTAGTTTACGGCATTACCCTATTTCTATATCAAAATGTTGTTTCAATTTGGCATCAAACTCATTTTCTTCAAAATCTACTTGCTCCTCGACTCCCATGCGAGTAATTTTCAATTGAGAATTATTTAGCGTAATTCTTCCTTCTTTTTTTGCAATTGAAATTAGCTTCTTCTTTGTAAAATGCGAGTTTTCACTTGTCTGATGAAACATACACCTTTCGGCAAATTCGGAAAGATTTCGCTCTTCATTTCTAAATATATATTGAGGAATTAGCTTATTGTTTTTCACTTCATTTATACGGAAATAATTAGCATCGTATTTGTCAAATTGAAATTGCCCATATTTATCTAATATCCGCTGACCAATTTCAAGTTTCAATGGTTCTAATGAAAATTTACCAAAACCCACATCAACTAAAAAATCATGATTATCTAATTGTACTAGTATTGCTAAATGGTCGTATTCTGGACTGTAATGTGCCTCTTTTGTATGAACCCGTGCTGAAATCAGTTTTGCATTAAAGCCTATTTGTTTTAAGAAATCACAAAAAAGCCCATTGAGTTCATAGCAAAATCCTCCACGTTTTTCAACAACTACCTTTTGATACATATCCATTATTGAAAGCCTTATATTTCTTCCATAATGTATGTCTAAATTTTCAAATGGAATATTAAGCAGGTGTTGTTTTTGAAGTTTGAAAAGAACACTTTTTTTAATGGTAATTGTATCTTGAAAATCTATTCTATTTAAATAGGCCTGTGCGTTCATTTTGCTAGTGTATCTATTTTATAAAATGTCCAATTTATTGAGTATTGAAATTGGTATTACTCCATTCTCCCCCGAGGTCAACGTATTCAGTTTTCCCTTAAGGTTGAAATGACCTTTCCTACATTTTTTTCTTCAAACCTACCTATACATTTTAGCACAAAACCAATTACCTTGGATTTAGGCGATTTTATACACTCCCCTAGCTTCAGAACTACTAAATCCATAGTATCAATAGCTTCTCCTTGATGGTCAACTCCCAAACTCCATAGTAAATTAGCATTACGCCATGATACCTCTCTGGCCCTGCCCATACTAAAATTAATGATTTTCTCATCTGAATTTTCCCCTGCCAGATCTAATAAAAATAATAATGGAGATACCCGGCTAAGGCGGTCTTGCATTTCATTGACAATGTTACCAAGAATGGTATTTACTGTATTAAAATCATTTTCTATATCAATTATTTCTTTGCCTTGCATTACAGCACTTGCTGCTAAACCCAAATCAAGATTAATGTGGGTATTGATACCTAACATGATATGTTGTAGAATGGTTAGTGGGTCGTTTTTGGCATCAAATGCAAACTGCCAAGATTTACTGATTGGTTGGTTTGTTGTATAACCGTTGTATGCATCTATATAGTAGTTGGCAAAGGCAACATCAAAAGTTTCCATTCGGGCGTTATCCTCAAAATTCCCTAATTGTACCTCATTCAGAATTTCAGCAGTGACCCTTCTATACAAAAAAGCAAAATATCCTATGCGGTCATTGTTGGCGATGGCATTATCTATGATTTCGTCCAATTGAATTAGGACTTCTTGTATGGTGGTTGGTCGGCTGATGGTTGTAATTGTTTATTTAATTAAAACTTATTTGTTGGTTAGAAATTTCAAGTTAAGTAAATGAATAGAAGTACTTCATTAAAATTTTAAAATCATTTTAAACGTATTACGTCAATCATTGTAAATAGGTGTTTTATAGCTGAAACATGCCTCTTAAATGATTTCAACCACATAAAATTCAAGTAGTATATCGCCTTCACGCTAATAAAAAAATGGTATGAACTAATGATTTAATGTAACTAAAAATATCTTGCGTGCTGTTAATCAGCTTCATATTGGAAATAAATAGGTCTGTATGAGTAGAAATATATATAGACTATAAAATTATCAAAAAGCAAAAAAGTATATAAATGAAAAATGAATTACCAAAATTGGTGTTAGCAGGAATTTTAGGAACAGTAGTAATGACCATAATAATGTTGGTAGCACCACATATGGGCATGCCCGAAATGGCACCATGGAAATTATTGGCAGGCGCTATGAACTTACCCATAACAGTAGGTTGGGTGTTACATTTTCTTATGGGAATTCTATTTGCTTTAGGGTATGGTTATGTATTTGCTCCTAAAGTCAACATCTCTAATCTTTTCTTGAAAGGAATTGCCTTTGGTATCGTAGCACTTATTATGGCACAGATTGGTATGAAGGTAATGGGAGTGCTATTTGAAATGCCACCAATGGATGGTTCTATGCCAATGAGATTAGTGGCGATGTCAATTGGTCACATAGTATTTGGTGTGGTTACTGTAAAAACTATAGGAAAATAAGAACAATATGAAAAAGACAGATTTTAGTACGTTAAAAGCAATATTCATCAATTGTACCTTAAAAAAATCACCATCTAAAAGTCACACACGTAATTTAATCGATGTGTCGGCTAAGATTATGAAATCGGAAGGAGTTGATGTAGAGATTTTACGACTTGCAGATTTTGACATACCCGTTGGTGTGCAACCAGATATGACCAAAGAAGGATATGATAAAGATGATTGGCCAGAAATTTATAAAAAGGTAATGGCAGCGGATATATTGGTGATAGGTACGCCTATTTGGTTGGGTGAACGTTCATCGGTAGCTACAAAACTCATTGAACGATTATACGCTATGAGCGGGTACCAAAATGATAAGGGGCAATACGTGTATTATGGCAAAGCGGGTGGTTGTATTATTACCGGTAATGAAGATGGAGTTAAACATTGTTCTATGGGAATATTATATGCCTTACAACACTTGGGTTATAGTATACCACCACAGGCAGATGCAGGTTGGATAGGGAAAGTTGGACCCGGACCCAGTTATGGAGATACGGAATGGGGTGGCGAAAAAATTGAGCCACCAGTAGGTTTTGATTCAGAATTTACGAATCGTAACACCACTTTTATGTCATACAATCTAATGCATTTGGCTAAAATGTTGAAGGATAACGGAGGATATCCGTCTTACGGAAATTCAAGAAAAGATTGGGATGACGGCACACGTTGGAATTTCGAAAATCCGGAGTATAGATAGAAAATGGATGCATAGTTCATCCAATTTAAAAATATAAAGAAATTACTTATGAGTAAAAATGTATCAGAACAACTACTAGATATTTTACAAAGTGTTGGAGTAGATAAAGTATATGGAGTAACGGGCGATGCCTTAAACTTTTTTGTTAAAGCAATAGAAGAACGAGACACTGTTGACTGGATCGGCATGAAACACGAGGGTAACGCATCTTTTGCTGCCTTTGGTCATAGTCAAACAAGCAACAATTTAGCGGCATGTGCAGGTACTGTTGGCCCTGGTGCTTTGCATTTGATTAATGGATTGTACAATGCTAAAAAAGAACGCACGCCGGTTATTGCTGTAACAGGTCAAATTAATCAGAAACAACAGGGTACCAATTACTTTCAAGAAGTAGATTTAAAAAAGGTATTTGATGATGTTTGCGATTACCAGGCTATAATTGAAACACCAGAGCAAGCACCAATGGTAATACAACGCGCCATTAAAATTGCGATAGCCAATAATGCAGTGTGCAGAATAGAGTTGCCGGCAAATGTAGCGGAAATGAAAGCCGAGAATGAGCAATTCGTACATCCTATTAAGAAATATGTTTCCCGTTTAGTTCCTGAAGAATCTGTTGTTATGAAAGCTACCAAGCTTTTGAACAGTGCTAAAACGGTAGGTATATTGGCTGGTGATGGATGCAGAGAAAGTAGAGCTGCCGTACTTGAATTATCTAAAAAACTAAATGCACCTATTACCCATAGTTTACGTGCTAGCGATATTTTTGACCATGATACTGACAATGTTGTAGGCCTTACCGGTTTAATAGGAAATCCTTCTGGTTACAATGCCGTCATGAAGTGTGATTTATTACTGATGTTAGGTACTGATTTTCCATACATAGATTTTCTTCCACATCAAACAAAAACGATACAGGTAGATATTCGACAAGAAAATATAGGAAATAGAACCTCGGTATCACTTGGTATATGGAGCGATATTTCGTCATTTTTAGAATTGTTAAATCCGAAAATTAATCAGAAAAGCGATACAGCGTTTTTAGATAAATTAAGAGGTAATTTTAAGGATTGGAGAGCGAATATGAAAAAGCAGGCCTCCCCTACTCGAAACCATGAACCTTTGCACCCGCAAATATTTGCAGACTTGGTTAACGAGCATGCGGCTAATGATGCCATTTTTACGGTAGAAACGGGTACTTCTGCCATATGGGCTGCACATCATATTTCTTTTCATAGTCAAAGAAGACTTATCGGTTCTTTTAACCATGGTTCTATGGCTGTGGGTTTACCTTCTGCCATTGGTGCTCAGTTTGCGAATAAAAACAAAGAAATATGGGCTTTTTGTGGCGATGGAGCTTTTAATATGTCTATGCAAGATTTTATAACGGCCGTTAAACACGAATTACCGGTTAAAGTTTTAATATTCAATAATTCAGAATTAAGCTTTGTTAAGTTGGAAATGGAAGAAGCAGGTTTGGCAGCAAGCTTAGACGCTTTACATGAAACCAATGTCAATTTTGCTGAATATGCTAAACTTTGTGGTGGTGATGGTGTTAGGGTCGAGCATGCAGAAGATATCGATGCAGCTATTATAAAAGCTAAAGCAAGTAAAAAACCATTTATTATTGATGCTGTTGTGAATAGTGGTGCATTGTCCTTACCGCCACATATTGGCATAAAAGAAGCTATAGGTTTTAGTACTTCTAAAGTAAAAGAAGTAGGTCAAATAATTAGCGGAGATAAGGGACAATGGGAAAACTTAAAAAAAGAGTTGTATTCTTATTTTGATTGATATTTAGCAAGGTTTGGAATTTTAAAAACACCAGTTTTCAAAGTGATTCTTTTTATCTCAAACTTGAGATATTAGGAATCACTTTTTATTTACAATAATTTCTTTGCCATGCATTACAGCGCTTGCTGCTAAACCCAAATCAAGATTAATGTGGGTATTGATGCCTAACATGATATGTTGTAGAATGGTTAATGAGTCTTTTTGGGTATCAAATGCAAACTGCCAGGATTTACTTACTTTGCTATTATTTACATAACCGTTATACACATCTAAATAAAAGTTAGCGAATTCAACATCAAACTTCTCCATATGTTCATTATCCTCAAAACTTCCCAATTCCACTTCTTTGAGAATCTGAGCCGGAGTTCTTCTATATATATAGGCAAACAACCCTATGCAGTTATTGTTTGCAATAGCCGTATCAATTATGACGTCTAATTGCTGAAGAACTTCTTGTATGGTAGTTACGCGGCTAATTTTATATTATTTTCTGTATTATACGTTTTCAATTTTCACTCTTAAAGATACTCATAAAAGCAATTTCAATTTCCCTAGTAACAAATTTTATAAGACCACACTTTTTTAATAGGCCAATGAAAAAATCCCGTAGAACCATACTCTTATTAGAATTTCCATTGCCAGCTTGGCATTTCCCAAGAACGTTACTCCACCTTATTAAAATTGTTTGAATTGCCATTCTTCTTTTTTATGCTTCTACCAAAATAATCTAGAATATTGTTTACTTTTGCCTCTTCTTATGCAAAACGTAAAACGTTTTATTGCCATGTTTTATGTTGCCTTGATGCTTTTGTTCAAGGTTGCAGGCTTGCATGCGCTAACGCATCATGCAGACGAACAAGACGTTCAACACTGCGAGCTTTGTGATATTACCACAGTAGTAAATTTCATTCCTGCTTTAAAAACCGAACATCCGGTTTTACCACAAAAGGAAAATTACTTTTCCGAACCAAAATTTACGAATACCACGCCTTATATTGTTTTTAACAATAGGCATTTGGCCAGTAACCTTTTTACTAGGCCTCCCCCACAGTTCTCATAGCTCATATTTTTTTCACCATCCTGTTCATAGGGTGCGTACGTCCTATAAGCACTTTATTTAAGCTTTTGCAGTCCTTTTTTCTCTTGGAAAAGAGGTGCTAATACTTTGATATACTGCTAAAAAATATGGGCACATCCCTTTATCAGGGTGACTCTTCTACAATAATACGCTTTCTTTTTACTGTCATAGTCACAGACAGTAAGATGTACATATGCGTAAAAATTACAATCAATTTAAATTCATAGAACACTCATGCTTAAAGCAATAAATATAACCAAGTCTTACAATGGAAAAGTTGCATTGAAGGACGTTTCCTTTGAGGTATCAAAAGGAGAGATATTTTGTCTGTTAGGTCAAAACGGAGCAGGAAAAACTACTACCATCAATATTTTCTTAGGTTTTATAAATAAGGATGGCGGTCAAGCCTTTGTCGGTGATAAAGAAGTAGGCAAGGATGATACCAATCAGCTAACAGCGTACATTCCGGAAACCGTTCAATTGTATGGAAATCTAAGTGGTATTGAGAACCTAAATTTCTTTAGTCGCTTAGCCGGTTTTTCATATTCCACATCAGAATTAGAAGACTTTCTTAGCAAAACTGGTTTACAGAAAGATGCTCAACACAGTAGACTATCCGGTTATTCTAAAGGAATGCGTCAAAAAGTAGGGATTGCCGTTGCGCTTGCCAAGAATGCAGAAGTCATTTTTATGGACGAACCTACTTCTGGTCTTGATCCAAAGGCAACAGCTGAATTCACTAAAATTTGTAAAGAACTTGCCGCTATGGGCAAGGTTATTTTCATGGCTACGCATGATATTTTCAATGCCGTAGAATTAGGAACCACAATTGGAATAATGAAAGAAGGTATTCTGGCACAACAATTAAAAGCCAGTGAAATAAACGCAGAGCAACTAAACCAACTATACTTACAGACTATATAGAATTATGAAAAAAAATGTACTACTCATACTAGCACTGTTAGCATTCAATTCTGCTTTTTCCAGAGTTGTGGTTAAAGGCAAAATAACGGATACAAACGGACTTCCCATAATGGGAGCAACAGTTGCATATAATCTTGAAAATGTTACGGCCAAAGGCGGTACCATAACAGAAGAAGACGGAACTTTCACTTTTGAGTTATCAGGACTGGGAACCTACCAAATTAGGGTAAGTTACATAGGAATGAAAACTCTAAACCTTACAGAGACATTTGATGAAAACAAAACATACGATTTAGGCTCCATCAACCTTCAAGAGAGTGTAGAGCAATTACAATCGGTAGAAGTCATTGGTAGAGCAAGAACAGATTATAATAGCGATTATTCATTTTCGGCTACCAAAGTGGCAATTGCCAATAAAGAATTGCCGCAAGCGATAACGTCGGTAACAAAGGAGTTAATTGCAGACCGACTTGCTTTTCAAGTGCCAGATGCCGTAAAAACGGTAAGTAATGTATCGGTAACGGGTTTATACAATCATTATAACATTCGTGGTATTACACAAGGTGATGACGGACAAGTGTTAAATGGCATGCGTACACGTCAATACTATTTTTTACAGCCTATTACCTCCCACTTAGAACGTGTTGAAGTTATAAAAGGTCCGTCATCGGTTACCTTTTCAAGTGCCGATCCAGGTGGTACGGTAAACATGGTAACTAAAAAACCATTAACAGAAAAACGTAGTGAAGTTTCTTTGACCACAGGTAGTTTTGGAACCATAAGAGCTACAGCAGATTTTACCGGTCCTTTAAACGAATCTAAAACGCTTTTATATCGTTTTAATGCCGCAATACAAGAGGCAGATTCATTTAGAGATGTCGTAAACAACAATGCCATTTTGTTTTCGCCTTCCTTAAGCTATATTCCAAATGAAACCACATCTTTAAACGTAGAATTAATCTACAGTGATGCCGTGGGTAATTTAGATAGAGGTCAGCCTATTTTTGGAGCTATTAATGGTGATTACGATATTAATAGTACGCCAATTACCATGAATGTAGGAGCTTCAAGCGATCATTACAAAAACAAAGAGTTCATTTTTATGACTAATTTCAGTAAAAAGTTAACCGATAACTTAGGTTTCAATGCCCAGTTCATGAAACAAACTTGGGATGAGGATTTAGCCGAACATAGAGTTGATGGTACAGCTGTGGATATTGATGGAAATGTGATTCCTACCTTGGCTAGAATGCGATATGATGAAAGACAACAATATTGGGAAACCGATAACTTTAGCACTTACTTTACGTACGACATAGAAACGGAGAAGATTACCAACAAAATTTTAGTTGGTTATGATGCTACACGTTGGGAAAGAAAAATTGGAGCCGGATTTCTTCGTGCCAGAAGGTACTTAACAGTAGATAGTGGTCAGTCTAACTATGACCCTGCAAATGCAGCCAATTTTCAGCAAATGGTGGTAGATGGTGTAACTATGCCTGTACCTGCAGTACCTCATTTTAACTTAGCAGACCCATTTAATGGTGCTAGAAATACAAATGCATATAATCTGGCAGAATTGAGTATTCCTGCTAACCTGAATACCTCAAATGGTTTTTATATTCAAAACCAGTTTAAAGTAGGTAAGTTCTCTGCTTTATTGAACTTGCGATATGAGCGTTTCACTGATATTTTTGATTATGAAGGCGATGAGCAAGAGTTTACAAATGATGCTATTGTACCTAGGTTTGGTCTTACCTATGAAGTTACCAACACGGTTAGTGCATACGCTACGTATTTAGAAGGTTTTCAGCCACACACTAATACTGTTTCATTATCGCCAACGGCAGAAGGTTTCTTTTGGTCCACTTCACCAAGCAGATTTGATCCCCTTGAAAGTAGTTTAACAGAGTTTGGAGCAAAAGGAGAATTTTTGAACGGGAAAATATTTGCCAACCTAGCTATCTTCAACATTACTCAAAAAAATATCCTTTTAGGTGACACCTATGATTTGGACAATTTAACTACAAGAGGTGAACAAAGAAGTAGAGGTTTTGAGATGGATGTATCTGGGTATATATCATCTAACTTTCAGCTTACCGCATCTTACGGTTTTGCAGATGCTGAAATTGTAGAAGATGCCATAGAAGAGTTTATTGGTGAACCTATAGGAGGAGCTCCAAAACACAATGCGAATATTTGGGGGAGATATGATTTTACAAATGAAACCTTAAAAGGTATCGGCTTCGGTTTGGGTGCTCAATTTATGGATGAACGATATACGTGGTACAACCCTACGTACGACACAGATAGACTATTATTACCTTCCTATACCGTATTTGATGCAGCGGTATATTACAAGCCTAATAATACCGGTATGCAATTAACCCTTAAGCTAAATAATTTATTTGATGAAACGTATTGGTTAGGTGGTCTAAACCCATCAAGATTAGGACCTGGCGCACCAAGAAATGTATTGTTGAACGCAACGTATAAGTTTTAAGAATGAGGAAAAATGTAATTCAATTATTGGCTCGTCAATTATGGCAAGATGCCTTTAGATCCAAGGTCATGTTGATTGCTTCTGCCTTAATGCTATGCCTACTTCTTTTTTCCGCGTATAGTGGTTGGGAGAATTACCATGACCAGAATTTTACGCGAGATGAAATTCAAGATGAAGTAGAAGAAAGTTGGGAGAACAATCCAGATAAACATCCGCACCGTATGGCGCACTATGGCTCTTTTGCCCTAAGATTAAAACACGTGTTAAGTGTGTTTGATATGGGAATGGAAAACTTTGTGGGCAATGCCGTTTTCTTGGAAGCTCACAAACAAAATACCGTCAATTTTTCAGAAGCCAGTATGTCTACCGGTTTGTTACGTTTTGGCGAAGTGAGTCTGGCAATGTTATTAAAAGTAATCGTACCACTTTTAATATTCTATTTAGGATTTGCTACCATTGCCAGAGAGCGTGAAAATGGCACCTTAAAGCTGTTGATTGGGCAAGGTATAACGCGTAAAGAAATTGTATTCGGAAAATGGCTGGGCTTATGGAGTCTATCGCTTGTTTTTCTAAGCGCTATATTTCTGGTACTTCTGTTTTTTGTTTTGATTGAGTCACACGATAGCATGCATACCGATAGTCTATTAAGATATGTTGTACTGTTAGTAGCTTATCTACTGTTTTTCGGTATTTTGAGTGCAATTACCATTCTGGTTTCGGCTTTTAGTGCTACAGCCAAAGGAGCACTGGTAAAACTATTGGGCATCTGGTTGCTTTTTGTGATCATTGTTCCAAAATCATTACAAGCAATGGGGTTCTACCTTTACCCTACTCCTTCTAAAATAGAAATGGAAACAGCAGTGGAACACGATTTGGCTGAGATTGGAGATAGTCATGACCCTAATGATCCGCATTTCAAAGCCATGAAAGATTCCGTATTACGTGTCCATAACGTAGAAAATGTTGAAGACCTTCCTTTTAATTATGGTGGTTTTGTGATGTCTCAAGGTGAAGCAATGAGCACTAAAATATATTTAAAGCATCAGGAGGATTTGTATGAAGTGTATGGAAAGCAGAATAACCTAGAGCGCTATTCTGCATTTGTAAATCCGTATACGGCAATCAAGAACTTATCAATGGCTTTCTCGGGTACAGATTTTCAATCTTTCCTTCATTTTAAGGATAAGGCAGAAGCGTATCGTTTTAAGCTGGCGCAAGAAATGAACCAATTGCAGATGGATTTAATTCCGAATAAAGGAAAAGAAGGACCAAATACTATATCCAGTGATTATTGGAAAGAATTTCCTCCGTTTGAGTATCATTTTTTAAACATTTCAGATGTCTTTAAAAATGAGCTTATATCCTTATTGGCATTAGTGCTTTGGGGCGTTCTCTCCATTTTCGGACTATTAAGATTATCCACTAACCTAAAAGCCATATAGATGTATAGTTTATTATTTAAATCATTTTTTAGGACGAAAATTTTCTTGGTTAGTCTGATATTGTTGTTAACCGTTGGGGTGATAAGCATCTTGATCGGAAAACAATATTTGGTAAAGCAGGAAAAGACAATTGCTGCAGCACAGGTATTTCAAGAAGAAAGCATTAAAAAGAACGTGGAATACCATAGTGAAGACTTAGGCTTGCTTTTATATTACCTGCGTTTTACGCTCATAAAGAAACCTCAAAATATAAACGCAATTTCCATTGGGCAGAGCGATGTTAATCCGTTATTGCAAGCGGTGACCATTAGAGGCTTGGAAGCACAAAAATATGACACCGATTTTGAGAACCCGTCATTACTAATGTCCGGCAACCTCGATCTAGGCTTTGTTATCATTTATTTGTTTCCGTTGGTATTGATAGCCATGACTTTCAATTTGTATTCTGAAGAAAAAGAATTGGGAACATGGCGAATATTGGCTGCTCAAACCTCTGGAAAAGCAAAGTTTTTATTCAAAAAACTACTGGTGAGAATACTCTTTGTATTCGCTGTTTTAATTTTCTTGATGTTTTTGGCAAGTGCTATGCTACAAATTCCGGTGAACGCCAATTTCTGGGCAATTTTTATTCAGAGCGTTTTGTATGTGATGTTCTGGAGTGCCTTATGTTTTTGGATTGTATCCTTTTTAAAGAATTCAAGTTTTAATGCTTTGGCATTAATTTCCATTTGGGTGGTACTGACCATTTTAATTCCTGCATTAGTGAATAACTATGTTATTAATACCTATCAAGTGCCAGAAGCCTTAGATGCCATGGTAGAGCAAAGAGATGGTTACCATGAAAAGTGGGATTTGGAAAAAGGTGCCACGATGAACGAGTTCATTAAAGAATATCCGGCGTACAAGAACTACCCTGTTCCCGAAGATGAATTCAGTTGGATTTGGTACTACGGCATGCAATACATGGGAGATTTTGCGGCAAAGAATACAAGTGCCGAAATGACCGAAAAAATCATGTTACGTAATGCTGTAAGTGAAAAAATAGCCCTGTTTGTACCCACAATGCATGCACAACTGAGCTTTAATAGTCTAGCGGGCACAGATATGGTTAGTCATTTAACTTTCTTAAAATCATTGACTGAATTCCATAAGAATTTACGCCAAGGTTTTTACACCAAAATTTTTGATAACAAATCTGCGGATTCCGTAGATTGGAAAAATCATGAAGCTAAGTTTTATGAAGTAGTTTATAGCTTTAGTTGGTTTAAGCTATTACTGCCCACTTTTTTAATAACACTAGCAATTGGAATTTTAGGAGGATTAAATCTTCGTAAATTGTAATGGAAATAAGGGCTGGAAGTTATTCTCGCCCTTATTTTTTTTGAAGGTTGATTGATTGATGAATAATTTTAGCAAAATTAAAGAAGAATAACTACGTTACCTTTTTTACGTCCCATATCTATATATTCATGGGCTTTACCTATTTCTTCTAAAGTATAATACCTATCTATTACTGGTTTTAATTGGTTGGATTCCCAAAGTTCTTTAAGTTCATTGAGGAACAATCGAAGTGCCGGAATAGACTTGGTTCCCGTAGCTGAAAATTTTGCTTTTTTACGGCCGAACATAGACGTCCATACTACCCGAACTAGCAAAGAGAAACTCAATACGGGGGAAAGATAAATGCCTTTAAAGCTAAGTGCCTTTTTACAATACGAGTACTTTGATTTACCCACAGTATCAAAAACAACATCATACATCTTTCCTGTTTTGGTAAAATCTATTTTATTATAGTCCAGAACTTTATCCGCTCCTATGGTGGCAACCAAATCTACATTTTGGGCACTACAAACACCCGTAACCTCGGCTCCAATATATTTTGCTAATTGCACGGCTGCAGTACCAAGACTTCCTGAAGCACCATTTATTAAAACGGACTGGCCCGGTTTTACCTCTGCGATCTCTTTTAAGAAATTCCAAGAGGTTAAATAGCCGTCACAAATAGTAGCCGCTTCTTTGTGAGATAATTGTTCGGGTTTAATAGTGAGTACGCCGTCTTCCCGAATGCAAACGTATTCCGCATTTGTCCCGGCTCCAAAAATTGACTCTCCAAAAACGGCATCTCCCACTTCAAATTCTGTAACGTCTTTACCAATGGCTTCCACAACACCAGAAAAACCGGTACCGGATATAGGGTGTTTTGGTTTTGTTAGACCAATAAAAAGTCTTCCTAACCACGGGCTTCCTTTTCGCATCATGGTATCGGCTCTAGTTGCACTAGCCGCTTTTACCTGTACCAAAACTTCTTTGTCTTTAGGAATGGGTTTTTGAACGTACTGCAATTGAAGTACTTCCGGCGAACCGTACTTCGTTATTATTATTGCTCTCATTGTTTCTTTGGTTATTCTTTTCATACACCAAAAGTAGGTGCTGGCTACAAGCCTGTCGTTCGGGTTTAAAAATCGGAACTAATTTGAAGAGCATTACCTTTTATAGATTTTCTATTGGAACCAATATTCTAGTGCCAATGCTATTACTATGAGTATAAGTTTTACCATTTTAATATTTTCTTTATTTTTTTATTGATTGAGAACGAAACCTACCGTTTTAAACAGGTAAGGAGTCTCTACAAGGGCTGTTTTTCAACTCAAGGCAGCCGTTATTCTATCCATTTCTGCAGACAGAGGATGAAATCAAAATTTAGTAAATGTGTTGTGTGTTATTGTTGCAAAATAGCACTTTCAATCAACTCATTCTGCGCTTTGTTTTGAACGTGTTTTGAATTTTCAAACATTAGGACACTTTTTAAAGAAGGGAATATTTTTCTTGCTCTTTTAATCATCTTTGCACCAGGAAAAATTGTGTCGTTCTGAGCTGCAAACAGGGTTATTGGTGTTTTTATAGATTTAGCTGCAACCTCACTTATTACAGGTACAGGCGTAAAGTCCATTTTAAAATGCACGAATACTTTTGACAAATATTTGATTGCAAACTCATCACGTTCCGTAAAAAGTTCCGCTAAAAATTTTTCCACATATTTCGCTTTTTCCGTTTTCATAAACCGCTTCATTGGAATAAAGATTTTAAATAATGTTTTCAATGGGTTGCCATTTACAATGTAAGCGGGTGCAGCCAAATACACCTCCTTGATCTTACTTTCACTAAATTCAAGGGTTTTTAATATGATCAATCCTCCTAAAGAAAACCCGGCTAGAGTAACATTATTAATCTTTAGAGCTGTTATTATTTCGTTCATCCATCGTCCATAAGAATCATCTTTCATACTCATTCTTGTTTCTGCACTGCGGTTTGGTTGCGCTAAAACATCAACCGCATACACTTTAAAATTCTTCCTTAAAGCAGGATATGTGTCAAGCGCAATGGGTGCACAACCGTTAGAGCCATGAATCAATATAATGGGTGGATTTGTAGAAACCCCAGTTGTTATAACATTGGTCCGTCCAAAACTGGTATCAATATCCAAGCATTCAAATTCAATATTTAGTTCGTTCAATTTTTGGTCATACAGACTTAAAATTTCCTTCTTCCCTACCTCTGTTTTAAAAAGCCCCTTCATTGTTTTGATCTCTTATTGATTTCTATTTGCCTTTTTTATTTCTCAATATTTTTACAATACGGTTGATTGTAATTTCAGATAGATTCCACTCATACCCTTGAAAATCTGTTGTATTAATAAATTGAACCACCACGGTATCTATGTCCTCATGATATTCTGCAAGACTCTGATAACCGGGAACCAAACCACCGTGTTCATAGACGTATATGGAAGAATAAATTTCTTGCTCCCCTTCATCAAACACAGAGCCATCATTTAATGCTCTTAAGAAGGCTCCCACATCCTCTGCTGTAGCTAACATTCCGTTTTCATTGGTCTTAAAATCTTCTTCCATACCCACATAATAACCACTCATTACATCATCTATATTCACTTCACTAAGCGAAAAGAAGGTGTTGCTTAGTTGAAGGGGCATCAATATTTCCTCCTTTATATATTGTTCATGACTGTAACCTACTACTTTAGTAATGATTTGCCTAAGCAATAAATAATTGGTGTTTGAATATTCATAACCTTCGTCTGGTTTAAAGCTAGCCGGTAGATCAAGGGCAAATTCTAGGGCTCGTTTTCCGTTATCTTGTTCGTCTTTCCAATATTCGGGATTATCGGTGAAGTTGGGAATACCACTCCGATGTTGCACCATTAATTTTAAGGTGATTTTTTCTGCGTTTTCAATTCTTCCTTCGAGTTCTGGAAAATAGTCAACCAGTGATTCATCTAAAGACAGACGCTTGTCATGGACCAGTTTAGTGATAGCCACTGCTACGTAGAGCTTACTAATACTCGCAATTTTAAACAAGGATTTGGGGTCCGCAGGTATTTTATCCTCCCTATTTTTCCACCCACCTGTATAATAAGCCGGTGGCTTTTCTCCTTCGCCCACGTAAACGATCATCCCGTCAAAACCGTGACCAATGGCTTCATCTACTTGTTCCTGAACGGTATCCGGAAGAGGTAAAACCCAAGCTTTTACCAAAATCCATGGTACAAAATACAAAGAGCCGATGCTCGCCATAATGAATACTATTCTGAGTATTCGTTTTACTTTGTTTTTTGTCATTCTGACTTTTTTTAATTTGACTTCAAACTTAAGTTCTAAAACAGGGGGAATCGTTCGGATTTGAAAATCGGAACTAATTTGCAGTTATCGTTTTCCAATAAGCTCTAGGAGTAACACCCATGGCCTTTTTAAAATAGGTATTAAAAACCGTCTTGGAATTAAAACCGCTATCATAAGCCAATGCCAAAATTGTCAAATGCCGCTGAGACGCATCTGCCGCTTTTGACTTAAAGGTTTCCAAACGATATGAATTCACGAATTCCGAAAAGTTCTTTTGAAAACCTTCATTAAGCAGTTGTGATAAATGATTGGGAGGAATTTCTAACATTTCTGCCATGTTCCGCAGCGTTAAATTAGAATCTAGATAGGGCTTTTTTTCATTAATCAGACGCATCAATTGCTTCCTATACTGCTCTAATACCTTTTTATTGAATAGCGGCTTTTGATATTTACTTTCGACAATTAGTGTTGTGCTTTTATCACCAAAAATTTGTCCCATCAACTCTTGATATCTTGGCTCTGAATGCAAATTTTTAACCAGTGGCTCTGTCTTTAGAAGTAGCATCATAAGCAAACGATATTCAATCCCTTTTTCCATCCATCCAATTGCCTCATCCGTTCTTCCAATAAAAGCCGTAATCAATATCAGAAAATAAAGTGCACTCCCCATAGCTTCGGATTCTAAAGCAGATTGTAATTTGTTCAATCCGTCATTTAAGGCATTGGTATTTCCTAAAGCGGCATGAGCTAAAGTTATACCACCAAGTTGGGTAAGGTCTCTAGTTCTATTGATGTTAAGATTTTCAAAATACATTAATCCTTTATCTGCATCACCTTGTAATATTAACGAGACACCAATATACAAGGGTGGAAACGGAAGTTCCGGATTTAGTTTGAGTGCTTCTTTAAAAAATGGTTCTGCAGCATTAAAATCCTCTTTTAAATAAAATAAAAAGCCTTTGTAATGGTGATTCATCGCCGCAAACGGGTCCAGTTCCAAAGCTTTGTTCGCAAAATTAAATGCGGCATCAAACTTACCTTCAACCGTTAAAAAATTTGCCATGGTGAGGTACATTTCATCTGTAGGCCTACTTTCTATGGCATTTGCCAAGTGGCTGTAAGCCTCCTTCAAATCCCATTTTTGCCAACCGCTGATCCATGCTAGATTTAATTGAACTTCAGGTAAGTTATTATCTAACTCAATAGCTTTCTCCAAAAAAGGCTGAGCTTTTCTGAAGGCTTCATCAGCAGGAATTAACCCCATAGTTCCCAAGAAAGTATATCCTTGATTAATGCCTAAGTGAGTAAGGGCAAAATTAGGCTGTTCCGCTATTACTTCTTTAAAAATAGAAATGGCGGTTTCCGTACCCTTTACATCCAGCTTCATTAAATGATACTTTCCTTTCAAGTATTTTTTGTATAAAGTTGCAGATATATCTAGAGCACTAACCAATTGATTGTCAATATCAAAATGACCAATATGCTCACGTAATTTATCCGCAATAAGCAAACTCACCTCATCTTGAACCGAAAAAATATCGTCTATTGAACGGTCAAAAGTTTCTGACCAAAAATGAAAATCATCGGCCACATCTATTAACTGTGCGGTAATGCGCATTGTATTACCGGACAAGCGGATACTACCCTCTAAAATAGTGGAAACATTTAATGCTTCGCCAATCTTTGTGACCGGGATATTTTTACCCTTAAAATGAAACGAAGATGTTCTTGAAGTTACTTTAAGACCTTTAATTTTGGTTAAGGCATTAATGATTTCTTCTGTCATTCCATCTGAAAAATACTCGTTCTCCGTATTGGAACTCATATTAACAAAGGGCAATACGGCAAGCGTTTTGTTTTGTTTTTTGGATACATCACTTAGTTCCGTACGCTCGGGAACCACGAGCCCTTCATTTGCTATGGCAAAAACTTCAACGGGTTTTGCAATATTTTTCAGCTCAAAATAGCCAAGCGATTTTGTGACTAGCTGTGGTTGATTTTTAAGTTCATCGTTCAGCTTTCCCGATACGAGAACCGAACCCGCAACACCTAAAGACTCAATACGTGACGATAGGTTTACCCCATCTCCATAAATTTCTGTTCCATCAAAAACAATATCGCCCAAATGTAGTCCAATACGTATGGGTACCGTTTTTTCTTTTTGTAGTGTCTGTTGAATGGCTATGGCACATTCAACAGCCTCTACTGCACTTGAAAATGTGCTTAAAGTACCATCTCCGTAATACTGTAAAACTTTACCGGAGTGCGCTGTATGGTTTTTTGTAAAAGTTGAGCGATGCCTTTCTCTCATGACCATTGCTGCGGTTTCATCTTTTTGCATCAATGCCGTGTACCCAACAATGTCGGTAAACATAATAGCGGCAATACGGCGGTTTTTAGAATTTGACATAAGCGATGCCTTAAAAATACAACAAATCCTTAACTAGAAAGCGTGGTATATGCTGATAGTGATTGCATTCTTTGCACAAATCCAAAATGAATGTGACATACTAATGTTTATTTCTGAAAAATTTAACTGCGAACTGTAAAAAGACCCCTATTAAAATCACAAAATATAGCGTAGTGCCCATGCTTTTGACAAGGGTAAAACTACTGGTAATGGTTACACTACTATATGATATTTCTGGGTAACTATTCAGTAAAAACAATATTCCAAAATTTTCACCATAATCTGCCATTCCAACAACTAATGGCAGGAGGCATCCATAAATAAAAAGAGGTTTCAATTTATTGAGCTTGTTCAGAAAATAAGCTAACACTAAGCAGTAACTTACTCCAAATAAAAGAGGGTACACCATGTCCAAAGGTAATTGCTGGTGTAAATACGCATGCCTTCCTTCCGGTCCTAAGTTCTGAAAAAGTAGGTGAACATACTCAAAATCATACCCCATAGGTTGCATATCCAACAACCTCATCCCCTTAGAAAAAATCATAACCTTTGGAATGGTCAGCATCAACATGGCAACATAAACTGTATTCGTGAGCAAAAATAAAAATAACACTTTTTTACCTTGAATATTTTGAAGTATGCTATTATAAACCACTTTCATTTCCTTTATTTTTCACAAAGAAATGACGGTAGCTTTTGCCATGCATTAACAATTGATAAAATCGGTATTTTTCAAGAGAATTTCCGAAGTCTACTAAGCGAAACATTGGTTATCCCTAAATAGGAAGCAATCATGGGGTGAGGAATGCGATTTTCGAGCATAATGAAATCTTTCCTAAACTGTTCCAAACGTTCTTTGGCAGTCCAAGAAGCCATTCTTATTTCTTTTTGGACTTTATTTCCTAATTCTTGACGCATGACCGCATTCCCAAATTCTCTAACCTCAATATTTTCTATCATTAACGCTTCAAAAGCACTGGCGTTCATTTGGGCAAAAACACAATCAGTCAATGCTTCGCCATATAACAAAGATTTTCCATTTTGAGTTCGTATTACGCAAGGAGGCAGAATCGTATTTTCCTCAAAAAATGAGAGTGTAATTTCCTCTCCTTCGGTATTCAACACAAAAGTACGTGCTATTCCTTTCAACAGAATATACTCAGATTGGTCATTTTGATTCGGCTTAAAAATGACACTTCCACCAGCAAAAGTCTTTTCTACACATAAAGCACTAAAGGCAATAAGTGCCTTTTGAGTCAACTTATGGCCGTATGTCTTAATAGATTTGTTTAACCGCTGCGCTTCCATGGCCCTTAAAATAAAAATAATTTATAAGAATGAAGGCTTAAGCTAAGCTCTATTAAATTAGACTTTAATTAGGTAGATAAGTCTTATGGATTTAGCTTTGAAAAAAAGATAAAGCTTTTGCTTCTTACAAAGCCTTTATGCCCAACCAGAATACCCTTGTAATGAAAAAGCGAAAAACGTACTTTAACTGGAGTACAGGTAAAGATGCCTCATTGGCACTGTATCATCTTCAAAAAGATAGTAATTATGATATAGACCAGTTAGTTACCTCTATAAACTCACACCACGATCGGGTTTCTATGCATGGATTAAGACGGGAGTTATTACTAAAGCAAATCCAAGAAATTGGACTTCCGGTTACCACAATTGAACTTCCTGAAGAGCCTACAATGGAAGTATACAACACCCAAATGGAACGGGTTGTAACCAAATTACAATCTGAAGGTTACTCTCATTGTGGTTTTGGTGATATTTTTTTAGAAGACCTTAGAGATTATAGGGAAGAGCACCTAAAAAAATATAACATTGAGTGTTGCTTTCCACTTTGGAAAAGGGACACCAAAGAACTCATAGAGGAGTTTTTAGATTTAGGCTTCAAGGCCGTTGTAATCTGTATAAAATTAGATGTATTGGATGCTTCTTTTGTTGGAAGAGAAATTGATAAAAGCTTCATTAAAGATTTACCGGACAATGTTGATCCTTGCGGCGAAAACGGAGAATTTCACACTTTCTGCTATGATGGACCTATCTTCAAAAACCCAGTGAAATTTAGGACAGGCGAGAAGGTTTTCAGAGCTTATAAAAATCCCCAAAAAGACAATGAACAAGACACTGAGACCATCGGTTTCTGGTTTTGCGACCTATTACCAGTTGATGAATAGGGTTTTATAGCGTTAGAGCTATTTTATTTTATTCGATATTTCTCCAAAGTAGCATTCACATCCAACATAAATTGAGCGCCTCTAATTAAGTCCTCCAAATGATCAAGAATAGATTCATCTACTTTTAAACAAATATCTATTAACGGGTTGGAGCACCAAATCTTATTACAGAAATCCCCACCACAATCGGCACAGGTACATGGCTCATATGATTTGTGAACAATACTCAAAAGGTGATTAAGGTCTTCTCTAGACAGAAAAATACCCACCGTATCTACAATCAGCTGCATTTCGCAAATATGACTGGTATTCTTAGGCATTTTATATATGGATCCATAACCATTTTGATATAGTAATTCCATTGTTTTCTATTTTAGTAATTTGTAATGGCTATACACTCCTTGGCATATTTTAATACTATGGTAATCTGTAATAAAAAACCGGACACACTTTACTATGCCCAGTTCCAAACTAACTCAAACAAATTTTTAGTGGGGTATTATTGTAAAAGCTCATATTCAAAAGCTGGATAGCCTCTAACACCACTTTCGTTTACCAAAGCGGTAAACTTTAGTTTGTAACGGTTGCCATCATTATCTTTAACAATAAAGAACACATCATCTTTTAACGAAGGCAGGGTATCCGGTCCTCCGCCATTTCGCCAATTGCTGCCTATTACCCTTTGATCAGCATCAAAAGCTTGGTCATCAATATCCGATGCGGAAAAATCTTGGTAAGCTTTGGTTTCGGTAGTAACCCTATAAGCCATGACTTTCCCCTTACTATTGGTAGAGACAAAATCAGAATAGCCATATGAGCCAAAACCTTCAATTACATTTGTAAAAACGGTAAAGTTCAAATCCCACTTTTCCTTTTCAGGCTCAACGCTCACAATAGCTTCTGAGGTAAGACTAACAAATTGAAAATTAAATGCTGGATCTTTAGAAATGCTAATTTCTTTATGGGCAGCCTCATCAAGACCTGCATACTGTAGTGTATAACCCGTATCATTCCTTAGAATCCTAATTTTCATCCATCCCCTAGAATCACCAGAAGTGTTTACCGCTCCTGCTTGTGGTTCTTCCGTGCCTACTTCAGCACCCATATTTACCAAGTATACTTTGTTATTCATCTCGGCAACAGCTATTTCTTGAATTGCGGTACCGCTAATTTCTCCATTGGGCGCATCTATAAATTCGGTATTTGCAGCATCAAAAGTTCCCACAGCCACACTCGCCTGAAGGTCGGCAACCTGCTCTGCCGTAACCACATCAATATCGGTTTCATCCAATTCGGATACCGCCATATAAAGAGAACCGTTAATGGCCACCCTGAAATCATCGCCATTGTAAAAAGCCAGGTCCCACGTTTCACGATTTATACTGGTTTGGTTTTGTGCACTTAAATCAATATACACTTGGTTAGGTTCATTTGGCCCACCAACTTCTGGGGCGAAGTTACCACCAAGAGCAGCCGTTTCTTCAAAAGCCACTTGGGTTGCGGTTGTTCCGTTAGCCATACCGTTGGCTACGTTAACCGTACTTATTTCAAAATCTATGCTCTTTTGGGTTCCTTCTACGGCATCTTTTAATTTTTTAAAAACCAAGGAAGCACTTTGGGCCCCGCTTGCCACCTCAATAGTTATAACGCCGTTTACGGCAGCGGGAACGGTAACAAAATCTTCATCTTCGCCATAAGCGGCATTGGATCCGGTAAAAGACACTTCTACGGAACCAGCCTCTGGTGCTACGGTAGAAAAGACCAGATTTATACTTTTTTCATCTTCGGTAGCTCCAAAGCTTACGGAAGGATTTTCAAAAGCAACAACAAAATCTTCTTGCATAACTTCTCCGTCATCTGAGCTACAGGAAGAGAGTACTAAAAGAAATAAAAAGAAGGATGATAATTTAAAGGTAGTTTTCATAAGTATTCTAGTTAGAAATTAAGATTGTATGATAGTTTTAAAAAATATGATTGTCCGTAACCTAGCAGCAATCCGCTTGTGGGATTAGCATGCACGCTTCCGCCACCTACGGACACTGTATTTACTCTAGTAATATTCAATAGGTTTCGGGCACCTATGGTAACCTGAAACTTGTTGTCTATAAAGGATTTTTTTAGGGTAGCATCTAACCAACTATATTGGTCTTGCTCTTCCTTTAGAAAAATTACATCCCCATCATCATTCTGACTTTGTACAAACTGATATTGTTTTCCTGTGTGCTTATAATATGCTGAAACCACGGTGTTCCATTTTGGTATTCTGTACGACAGGTTACCATTTAGTTGTAAGGAATAGAGGTAATCATCATTAAAATCTGCTTGACTCTCCAAGGTTTTGGATTGACCGGAAAAAGAAACTCCAGCACTTAGTTGCAAATTATCATAGGAGACCGTATTGGTATAGGAAAGACCCCAGGTTTTATAACTATCTATGTTATTATATTGATATGCTAACGGGTTGGTATTGACTATGGTCAACTCTATTCTATCATCTACGGATAGGTACCAAGCCGATAATTTATTCTTTAATGACCATGTATCATTGCCTGCCCAAAAATCCTTTTTAAGATGTAAAAATGCGGAGTATCCCCGTTCCGGGCTAAGGTCTTCATTCCCTCGCATATCATGGTTAATGTCTACGAAATACGTAAACAGTTCATTATAATTGGGACTTCTAGGAGAGGTACCCAATACCGCTCTTAACTGGTATCCGTTGTCAAAAAGATATCTAGAACTTAAAGAGAGCGCTGTTTGTGGGTCAAATTTTGAAGAAAAAAGCCCCCGAACCCCAGGTCGTACAGACCACTTTTTGTTTAAGTCATATTCCGCAGAAGTAAATACATCATATGACTCTAAACGACGTTCTATATTATCCGTCTCAAAATCTCCGGCCAAGGACGAAGAATAACCATCTATAGTACTTATCTCATACCCTAACTGATAACTAGACCAATTATTCGCAAATAAATTATTAAGTGTACCACGCGAATAGAACCCTTTTCTTGACTCGTACTCAAACTCCTTAACATCAAATTTCTCTTGGGTTTTAATGCGATAATTATAGGTTTCTACGTTACGCTTTTGTTGCTGATACGAAAACGAAGCATCGTAAGTAGTCTTTTCACCAATATTTCCCGAGAAGTTTAAATGATGATTGAAACGTTTTGATGTAAAAATCTCATCGGAAGCCGTAGGGTTGGTCGTTTGAGTTGCTGAATTTAAGTTGGTACGCACAAGAGAATCGTACCGTGACACCTCTTCATCAAAATACTCAAATCGGTAAAATGCATTGAGCTTATTGCCATTATAGCGCAGAAGTCCCTTGGCGTTGTTCTGCAACTTAGGTAACCACTCATAACCACGCTTACCATCATTCAATTCATAGTTCTGCCCTTCCCTTCTCCCAAAATGACCAGCAAAATCATTGCGAGTGTATGTACCGTTTACATACCATTTCTCAGCAATATTGTGTCCTACCTTTAATGATTGTATATGTCTACCTTCATCAAAAAGCCCATATTCATTACCAACCGTTTCCTCCTGAACGTAAGGACTGATCTGCCATTTGTATTTAGAAGATTTCTTAGTTATTATATTTATTATACCGGATACCGCATTAGAACCATACTGCACTCCCATGGAGCCTTCAACAATCTCAACCTGTTCTACATCATCTAAATTCAACTGGGTCAGGTCAGTATTATTACCAAGACCCTCATCATTGATCAGAGGAACGTTATCTATCAAAATTTTAAAATATTGCGAATCCAAACCAAAAAGCTGAACGCCGCTCTTTCCGCTAGATGGGTTTGGAATAATATTTATGTTCAAGGTCTGGTTAAGAACATCGGCCAAATTGTTTGCCGCCAAATTATCGATAACCTCCCTGGAAATCACTTTTACTTGAAAAACCGACTTATCTACACTTTGTTTATTGTATTGACCGGTAACCACTACCTCTTCTAATTTAGTAGTTGCGGTTGAGTCGCGTTGCTCTTCTTGGGCATTTGTAACAACACATACAAATGAAAATAAGAATGGGGCCAATAGGCGAAAAGACATGAATATTGTTTAGACTGATTCTTAATAGAACGCAAATATATATTTTATTTTTAATCAGTCTAAATAAAATTTATATTTTTACAGCCGAAACAATAGACCACTAATAACATTTGTAATATGAAAAAATCACTCTTTTTACTCCTTTTAACCTCTACCATTAGTTTTCCTGGAATTGCACAGAAAAACAAACAAAAGCAAGATGCCGAAGCCATAAAAAAAATGTGCGGTTGCTTTGAGGTGACCTTCAATTTTGCCGAAACTTTTAATTACACCAACGACTCCCTTTACAAACCATCAAAAACTAAAGTGGACAAAGGGTTGGAATGGGCGCAGTTGGTAACGGACAAAGCCGATCAAGTTACCATACAGCACATTTTACAAGTAGGAAACCCTGCTGAGCCCATGATTATAAAGCATTGGCGACAAGATTGGTTGTTCGAAAACCAAGACCTTTATCTATACAATGCAGATAACAACTGGACGTATAAAAACAAAACCAATGAAGAAGTGGCGGGCCAGTGGACGCAAAAAGTATTTCAAGTAGATGACAGCCCTAGGTATGAGGGTACGGCAACATGGGTTCATGTAGATGGAAAAAGCTATTGGGAAAATACCACTCCTGCCCCTCTACCAAGAAGAGAATATACCACACGAGGCGATTACAATCTAACCCTGCGAGGTAACAGACAAGAGATCACGGATTATGGCTGGGTTCACGATCAGGACAATGATAAAATTTTGCGAGAAAGCGGGAAAGAAGGTGTGGTCATCGCCAAAGAAAAAGGATACAACACTTATGTAAGAGTAAATGATTCCCGTTGTGCAGCTGCAGCTGCCTGGTGGAAAGAGAATACCAAAAAATGGGAATTGGTACGTTCTAAATGGGACAAAGTATTTGACCGTAAAACGGACTTACACCTTGCTAAAAAAGTAGACAACAAGGTGCTTTACAAGTATCTTTTTGATGATGAAATAGTTAAGAAGAAAGAAATAGAAGAGATAATCGAGTCTTTTGTTACTACCGATGCTAAATGAAAAAGCAATATAAAATTGCAATAGCTTTTACACTATGTTTTCTGGGGTTGGTAAGTTTTATCAACCCTACAGAAACCGTTAATTACAAATGCATGATCCAACTAACCAATTATACGGGTGAAGGCGCATACATTGTAGTCTCTATACTTGATACGAATGAAGAGTACCAAGAAACCCTATACGTACAAGGAGATGACAATGAATGGTATCGTGATATTGAAAAATGGTGGAAAAATGTTTATGGTATAAGAAGACCAAATGTTGATGCTATTGTGGGTGAAACCGTTACCGGAGGACAACGTAAAATGACGGTCTTAAAAATACCCGTAGATAAAATTGATGTTGGTTATAAAATTCGGTTTGAGTCAGCAGTCGAAGATAATGAATACTTTAAAAGTGATGTAGAGTTTGAGCTAACCACAGAGAATTTAAAATCAAAAAAAGAAGGTAAAGGCTATATTCGTTACGTTCGTATGCTGCCGCAATAAACTATACGGATTTATTCAGCATAAAAAGCTATTCTAACATGGTTGCGTTTTAGTATTCTAGCTCTTAAAGGCCTAATCTTTTTAGATTACTGTACTAATCCATACTTATTTCATATAAAATTTCATTAAAAACAGTAGAAATAAAATTTTAACTAAAATCTTTTATTAAGTTAGTAATCTAAGATTGTATAACACTGGCACCAACCATGGATGGCGCCTACTTAAACCTGTTATCAATTCAAACTAACCAACTTATGGCCTCATCAGAAGATTTTACAGCATTTGAGCAACTGAATGAAGAACAATTACCCGTTCCAAAGCACAAATTACATGGATGGGCCCATTTTCTTGGCCTTTACGCCGGAGAGCACGTAGCGGCTACTGAATTTGTAATAGGTGCTACATTTGTTGCCCTTGGCGCCAAGACTACAGATATTCTATTGGGACTGTTAGTAGGGAATATTCTAGCCATTTTAAGTTGGACGTTTATTACGGCCCCAATTGCTGTTGAAACCCGCCAAAGTCTTTACACTTATTTAAACAAAATAGCAGGGGACTCCATGACCAAGCTATATAACTGGGCTAACGTAATCATATTCACCGTAATTTCTGCGGCCATGATTACGGTATCATCCACTGCAGTTAGGTTCGCTTTTGACATTCCCGCACAACTCAATTGGTATCCCACCAACGCTTTATTTGTATTGATTGTTTTATTGGTAGGTACCATTGTTGTTTTTGTTGCCATGTATGGCTTTAAGGCTGTTTCTGAATTCTCCAGTATTTGTGCCCCATGGCTTTTTGTAATGTTTAGTAGCGGAGCCCTTGTTCTCATGCCCGCTTTGGCAGATGCTGTTTTAGGGAAAACGGAACTAAGCGGATGGAACGATTTTCTTCTCATAGGAGATCAATCTATTTGGACCGGTATAAACAGCGGCGGCGAACCTGGCATTGGCCTTCTTGAAGTTATAGGCTTTGCTTGGGCCGCAAATACCATTACTCATTTTGGTTTAATTGATATGGCTTTATTACGCTATGCTAAAAAGAGTTCCTACGGATTAGCTACTAGTTCCGGTATGTTGTTCGGACATTTTGTTGCTTGGATATGTGCGGGAATAATGGGTGCCGGAACCGCTGTTTTAGTTAAAAAAAGCATTACAGAATTAGATCCTGGTGATGTAGCATTCTACGCTCTTGGGCTGTCCGGTTTTGTTATTGTAATTATTGCAGGATGGACAACTGCCAACGCTAACTTATATCGTGCAGGATTGGCCGCTCAGGCAATATTTTATAAACACTCAAGAAAAAAGACAACCCTTGTAGTGGGTATTGTTACCGTAATAGTAGCATGTTTTCCTTTCGTATTTAGTCAAATACTACCATTACTTACCTATGCAGGTCTTCTAGTAGTACCCGTTGGTGCTATTGTCTTTGCTGAACATGTCATATTCCCTCGTATTGGCCTTACTCGGTATTGGGTATCTTACAAAAATTTAAAACATAGCGTTCCCGCTATTGCTTCATGGGGAATAGGGCTAATCTTTGGCTTTGGCCTGAATGTATTGGATGTGATATCATTTTATTACTTATTCATACCCACTTGGATACTAACCATAATCTGTTATACACTTCTCTCAAAAAAATACGGAGCGAACCAAAATTACCCGGAAGAAGAGGCACTAGACAAAGAACAACACGAAAAAATACTAGCGTACCAGGCACACCAAGCAGAAACAGACCCTCCACACGTAAAAGATACTTCTACCCTCTCCAAAATATTAAAGATAGTCTCTTTCGCAAGTTTGGCTATTACCATGGTTCTAGCCATTATCACCATGTTCTGGAGTCCGGATATGGCTCAATACACCAATAATCGCGATGTTTTTTACACCTACGGTTTTATCTGTACGCTAACTTATTTTACCACTGCCTATTGGACTTTGCAGAGAGAAAAAACATTGAACAAAAGCGGCCATTAAAATCACATTTATAATGAAAGAATCTATATCATTAAATCAAGAGAATTTATCTCGTCTATCAAAAGGCATCAGCATACCTACTTATAACCGTGATGCAGTAAAAGCCGGAATCGTTCATATTGGCGTGGGTGGTTTTCACAGATCACATGAAGCAGTTTATACGGATACGTTGTTACATGAACCTGATGCTTCCAATTGGGGAATTTGCGGTGTAGGTCTTCGGGAAGGAGACCGCCATATAGCGGATATATTGAAAAAGCAAGATTACCTCTACTCTCTAATTGTTAAGCATCCTGATGGAAAAGTAGAAACTAAAGTTATTGGCTCTATTATAGATTTTATTCTATCTGTGGATAATCCGCAAGCGGTTATTGATAAGATGGCTGATAAGGACATAAAAATTGTTTCCCTAACTATAACCGAAGGTGGCTACAATTTTAAACCTTCCAACGGTGAGTTTGATTTTGATAATGCCGATGTAAAATACGATTTGGCAAACCCCAAAAGCCCTAAAACAGTATTTGGTTATCTGACAGCTGCACTAAGGAAACGGAAAGATTCAGGTATTACTCCCTTTACAATTCAGTCTTGCGATAATATTCAACACAACGGTGATATGACCTCAAAAATGTTATGTGCTTTTGCAGAGCGACAGGACCCAGAACTGGCAGCATATATTAAAAAAGAAGTCTGTTTCCCCAATGCGATGGTAGATAGGATTACACCAGTAACTTCAAAAGAAGATATTTCATACCTTAAAACAGAACTTAACCTAGTAGATGAATGGCCCGTAACCTGTGAGCCATTTACGCAGTGGGTGATAGAAGACATTTTTTGTAACGGACGCCCGTCTTGGGAAAATGTTGGTGCGCAGTTCGTGCCCAATGTTACGCCTTATGAAAAAATGAAAATCAGGCTTTTAAATGCCGGGCATTCTGTTCTTGGTTTACTAGGTTCTATTCAAGGATTAGAAACCATAGACAGCACAGTATCAGAACCTCTTTTCGCTACTTATCTTAGAAAGTTTATGGATGAGGAAGCTACACCTGTACTGGATACCGTTGAAGGAGTTAACCTTAATGATTACAAAAACAGTTTAATTGAACGTTTTGGGAACCCTAACATCAAAGACAATCTTGCGCGTATCTGCCTGGAGAGTTCTGCAAAGCTCCCGAAGTTCTTAATTGCTACCATTCATGATAATCTAGCAAATGGTGGAAGCATTAAATATGCAACGTTAGTAATTGCCGCATGGTGTTATTATAGTGATAAAGGGGTAAACCAACATAACGAACCTTTGGATATTGTTGATGCTATGAAAGATGAACTTCATGCAGCAGCAAGTAAAACTTCTGAAGATAAACTTTCATTTTTACGATTAGATTCAATATTTGGAAATCTGATTGAAAATCAAAAATTTACCGAACAATATGCCAAAATGATTGATATAATCTATGCTAACCCGAACGTATCTGAACAAATGAAACAAATGGTTTAAAGAAGCATCAACATAACTTAGTTAGTTTTTATTAATAAAATCAAGAACAATTTTGTTGAATTCAACAGGGTTTTCATACGCTAACCCATGTGAAGAATTTGATAATATAACAAATTCACTATGGTCTATGCAAGAATGAAGTTCATCTAATATGGCCGTTAAAACCTCTGGTGATTTATCACCTTTCATTAATAACACTGGTATTTTTACTGTTTTAATATCATCACATGCAAGAGGAGGAAGAAGATTCTTTCTAGTAACAGAAGCTCTTAGTTCTAAGGTATTATCTAGCATTAAGTCCTTTTCTTTCTGAGCTGCTTTTGAGAAATACAGACTATCCTCCAAAACACCTCCAATAAATAATTCCACCGCTTTTTCATCATTATTTTTCGCAAATTCCTCTCCCGTAGGAATCAATACATTGCCTACAAAATCATTTAATAACTCCTCACCTTTAGGAATATTCTGCAATAGTGACATAATCGGTGGTTCCCCAAGGGTTAAACTTTGTAATAATTCAGGATGCTCCAAAGCGGTTAGTAAGGACGTAAAAGCACCAAAAGAATGGCCTACAAGATGTACAGGTCCAACATCAAGTTCTTGAATAAACGCTGTAAGATCCTTTGAATGCGCAGTAACCGAAAAATCGGTTGAATCATTTATCATTTGTTTATTCGGATAAGCAAAACGGCGACTATACGCTATAACTCTATGGTTTTTAGCAAAGGCGTACATCTGTGCTTCCCAAACCCGATAATCATCTACTGTACCATGAACAAAGACAACGGGTTCTCCTTTACCTATATCCAAATAGTGGAAACTATCCCCATTAATCGAAATAGATTTGAGTTCGGCCTTAACCGGAGCAGGAACACTATTCTGCTTTTCATGTTTCGCCTCTTTACAGGAGATAAAACCAATTAGTATTACCATAAAACCTATACGTAGTGGTTTTGTAAAACTGATGATTTTTCTTTTTTGTGTAGTCATAACGATTTCTATTAATAGTATGAGCCGTATTAAATTGAGATTTAAACGGATATTAATTTTCTGTCAAAAAATCAACAATTGTCTCCGTAAAGAGTTCGCCCAATATTGTTTCTTTTTGTGGAACAGCATGGCCCAAATTGGGTACAATCCACAAGGATGATTCAGGAATTGCATTATATAACCCGACGGCAATATCAACAGGTATAATTGGGTCTTGGTCCCCATTTATAATTAAAGTGGGGCAATTTATTGTGGATAGGTATGGTGCCGTAAAATTCATGTCAGTATATGAATCTGCCATCTGATTGTAATATTTCAACAGAAGTCTTATTTGATCTTCACCTCCAGGTTGAACCGCTTTCATATATGTTATCCAGTCAGGTCTATCTGAAGCTACAGTTTCATAGGATTTACTTGCTAACCATTCTCTTGTGACCTTAGGAAGGTAAGGCGCTGAACCCAATAAAATTAGAGATTGAATACGGGTGGTATCCATTGTCGCCATATGCATCAGTGCCATAGCACCACCACTAAAACCCATAGCCGAGAATTTATCAACTTTCAGTTTATCAAGAAGACCATAGAAATCTACCGCTGTAGCTTTAAATGTAAATGAATCGGCTGTGGTCGTAGATTGGCCATGCCCTCTAGCATCCACTGTAATGACCATATTATTCTCACTTAATTCATCTACCCATGGAGACCACATATCATGGGTCATAGTATGACCATGTAACAAAAGAATTGCATCGCCCTCTCCCTTGATTTCGTAATACAATTTTACATCATTTACTTCTGCAAAATTATCCTCTTGAGCTAGTAGCCCTTGCATTACTACTATTGATAATGTGAATAAAATCAGCTTTTTCATTTTAGTAGAATTTATAGGTTAAATTTTATCTTAACTGATTGAAAAATCAACCGTTCTCTGAACTGAACAGATAAATGGTTATACAGTTATTATTGACCAGAGCAAATGAGAAAAATAGTTTAGAGAAAAATGTGAGGTCATACCCTCACATTCTATTTCGCTCCTCTTGAGACCCTGTTTGTCTATTTCTTTTTTCTTTTAATTTTTTATTACCAAATGGGAAAGAATAGGTTACCTGAAAAACTCGTTCGGACCAATCATTGTCACCATAGGTTTTTATACCCAGTTCCGGCTGGTGATATTCCCAATCGATAATTCCACTAGTTGCAGTGAGGTCTTGAATACTAAAAGTTAACGAGCTCTCATTTTTAAATTTTTTGTTGACACCTAAATTGATATAGTGACGCAAGTACAATTCTTGATCACCCGATATGAACGGACTCCTATAACGACCATCAATATTAGCGGACCAAGAGTTACCAAAATCAAAGACATTTGAAAGCTGGGCCGTAACCGTAAAAAGTCCTTTTTCAAAGGGCAATGGTCTATTGGAAGCATCTTTCACTTTTTTGTATGCTCCGTCTAGATTCCAGTTCATGGTCCAGAATTTTCCTAACTTTATCGGAAAGCTCATAGTTAACATAAGTCCATCCATACTATCAAAATTTATGGGTGTACTGGTCTGCAAGTTTTTCTCCTTATCAACGGTATTATAAAATGAAATGGCACCTTTAGTCCTATTGACCTCAAATGCTATCAAAAAAGAGCGATAATTATAGGCCAATCGCACCGCATTGGTAAAAGATGGCCTTATACGCGTGTTGGAAGTAACAAACAAGCTAGGATCAATTAATAAATAAAAACCTGCTAAATTCATAAAAACCGGTCGTTCAATACGCCTATTAAAAGACAGGGTAAACGTTCTGGTAGAATCTATGGCATAGCTGGTTCTTACCACCGGAAAAAGATTGGTATACGTAATCTCAAAATCATTAGTACTAGAGGCTTCCTCTAATTTGTAGGCATAATGTTCCAATCGCAAGCCCAAGTTACTTTCCCATTTGTCATTCCATTTTTTCTGCACGGCACCATGAGCCGCTAAAATATTCTCACTGATATCATCGTCCGTTCCAAAAGCCTCATCCTCCACCCAACTGCCCGAATTTCTATTCTGGGTTGCAGACATGGTACTTGAATTGTTAAAAGTGCCCTTAAGACCTGTTTCAATACGAGTCCCTTTTTCATTTTTCCATTCAAAATCGCCTTTCACTGTATATACTTCAAATTGTGAATCGCGATTAGACCTTGTTGCATCTACAGTATCTTCAGAATTTATGTAGTTCAGGAACGAGGAATTTTGTACATCTAACAAAACCCGATCCATATCTAAATTCAAGGAACTGGCCGGTGTTAGTTGCCAGAAATAATTGATATTGGCAAAGGTGTTTACGTTGGGGTTATCAATATCTAACAAGAACTGTAAGTCTACATCTGGCATTTCATTAATGATTCCTATTGATTTGCTCGTATAGTCATGACCGGACATATTATTCTTTGTATAGCCGAAAATTGCACCGATAATTTTGTTCTTATCAATTTCAAAATCTACTCCCATTGTGAAGCCTAGTGAATTATCCGAGGGATTGGTAAACCTTAACTTATTCTCATAAAAATATTCATCCCCTAAATAATCATACTGTCTATAATGGTTTATTCGCCACATTGGCGACTTACTACGAAACCCTGTTGTACTTCCATAAAGATTCAATCGGTTATTGCGGTAGTTAAGATCCAAACTACCGTTTAGTTTTTCCTTTTCCCCCATACCAACCGTTAAGCTAGCATTTCCATTAAGCCCATAAGATTGGTTTTCTTTTAGAACAATATGAATAATGCCCGCTGCATTGTTTGCATCATATTTTGCCGAAGGTTGATGAATAAGTTCTATTCGTTCAATATTCTCTGCTCGCATCCCTTTTAGCTGCTGTATTAGGGCTCCTTGTGGAACACGAGATATTCGATTATTGATCATGATCAGTACTTCACCTTTATTATTTAGCGAAATACTACTTGCATTTTCTTGCACAATTACTCCCGGAGCCTTTTGCAATACTTGCAAAGCATTATTACCACTAAAAGTAGACTGAGAACTTACATTCAGTATTAACCTATCATTTTTTTGTTGAAATAACGCTTTTTTGCCCACAACCTCAACCCCTTCTAAATGTTGATTTTGAGCAGTCATTTGTATAGGCCCCAGGGAAATCTCTTCTGGACTTTTAATTTCGATGGTTTTAAAAATCGATTCAAACCCAAGGAGTGAAACATTCATAATGTAGTCTCCTTCAACAATGTCTTCCAACAAAAATTTACCTTGCACATTAGTAGTAACGCCTTTCACCAAAGCCGAGTCTTGTTTTCTTAATAACAGGACATGGGCAAAAGTCATCGCCTCTTTATTTTCGTCTTTTATAGTTCCTGTAATGGAACTACTCTGAGCACACAAAGCTTGTAGTACACTAAAAAATAGTACGAGGTAAATCCAGCAATTAAAACATGATGGTCGCATCTCCATGGATTTACAATTTTTATTACTTTTTCATTTGAGAAAATGGCATAAAACAATCTCACTTTTCCAAACAAACTTTTCTCTTAAGCCTTTGTTAATTCAAAGTCCTTTTTTCACCAACACTTTTAAAATTCCTTAAAAACTATCAATTCACCCTTTGTCTTTCCTCTTCGGAACCGGTACCCCTTTGACGAGCAGATTTAAGTTTACGATTCCCAAAGCTGTTGGAGTACGTCAATAAAAAAGTACGATTAAAGAAATCAAACGTATTGGTCGTATTTAGGTTCTGCTCTGGTATATCCGTCTTTACCGTATATTTCATAGAGTCCAATACATCGTTCACCTTGAATGCCAACGTACCTCCTCGTTCACCAAACTTCTTTTGAATTCCTATATTTAAACCATAGAATTCCTCTAAAACTGCCGTTCCGGTAAAACTAATTATAGACGGACTATTATAGTTGATATTAAATTCCGAAGTCAGATTTTTTGCCATTGTAAACGATTGGGTATGGTTGATGTTAAATGTATTTTGTTCAAATTTAAATTTTGTACCCTCTAACGTATTGCCAATTTTGGTGTTCAAGTAGGTGAAATTATTTTGTATTTTCCACCAATTAGTCAATGTTACCGGAAGCCCCAGAGTCAAAGAAAAGATTTTGGTCTCATCTAAGTTTGATGCACCAAAAATTAGACGTTCACTCATTTCGTCAAATCGAGATTGGAATCTTGAAATTGCTCCATCCTCTACTGAGTATTGTGTTGACACTATCAAAGATTGATAATTGACATCAAATTTAACAGCATTAGAAATAGCGGGCTGAACAGCAGGATTACCAGCAAAAAAGGTCGTTGGGTCAACAAAAATAACGAAGGGAGCCATGTCATTGAACGTTGGCCTTGTTATACGTCGTGAGTAGGAAAAGTTAAAACTTAAGGTATCATTTACTTTGTGTGAGATATACGCCGTTGGAAACAATTCACCAAACGACCTATCTACCACTTTACCCCGTTTATCAGAAATGAGCTCAGAATTGGTATGTTCATAACGCAGCCCCAATTGCAAGCTAGTCTTCTCGTGTATTTTATAATCAATGCTACTGTATCCCGCCAGTATTTGCTCTTTTAGACTGCTGATTTCCGTAAGCTCAGCATCCTCTATAAAATTAGCCCCTTGAAACGTGCCAACGGTAACATCATTATTAAAATTACTAAACGCTCCTTTTATACCCACATCCCATTTAACCTTATCAGAACTATGAGCACGATAATCAACCTTACCTACCTTAATATCAATTGGAGTTATTTTATCGCTTTCTGTAAGCTCCTCCCTTAAAATATCATTGTTTCCATCAAAAAAACGGTTGGTATACATTGTAGGGTTTTCAATATCATACTTTAGGTAATCCACATCTAAACTTAGATACTTGTTATCTTTAAAATTGTGTTTCAGGTTAAAATTCAAACCCAAATGCTGAATTTGATTTCGCTCTATCAATAACAATTCTACAAATGAACTTGGCATACCCGCTTCAGTTTCAGAACTACCATTGGTTGCATCCATGGTCCATTTGTTATCATTGGCCCAAAACAACAGCCCCAAAATAGTATTACCAGATACTTGATAATCCAAGCCTGTCCGAATACTATGGTTTCGTTGTATAGGCTCACGGTCCGAAATGGTATACAGATGTATTGGTATATCATCCGCATCTATAAAATCACGGTCAAATTCAAACAACTGCCCTTGTGAATCCCTTAAAAAAGAATACGTACCGAAGAAATTAATCTTATCTTTTCTATAGTTGAAATTAATATTGTCTGATGTAACAGTACCATTTCCTACACCAAAAGACAATGCGTATGATCCGTTAAGACCGGCATCCGTATGTTCTTTTAGTACTATATTTATGAAACCGGCATTACCTTCTGCATCAAAACTTGCCGGTGGCGTGGTAATAAGTTCTATAGTCTCTATATTACCAGCATTCATTCCTTCCAATAGAGATATAACAGCAGTTGCAGGCATGTAACTTTGTTTGCCATTAATCATAACTACTACCCCACTTTTACCAATCAATGCTATGGAACTATTTTGTCTATCTACCAGTACTCCCGGTGACCGTTCTAGAATCTCTAGCGCAGAAGAGCCAGTTGATAAAATACTACTAGCCACATTTATAACCGTACGGTCAATTTTTTGAACGTACAGGTTTTTTTTTGATGCCACTATCACTTCATCCAATTCCACACCTTCAGATAATACAAGTGGAGACAAGGTTAATTCTTTTGTTCCTTCAAAATTAAACTCCTCAGTAGCGGTAGTTTTAAAACCAACCATGCTTGCCGATATTACATACCGGCTTTTTAATATGTTTTCAATCGAGAAAGAACCATTCTCAATTGAGATAGCTCCCTTTACAAATGAGGAATCACTTGCTTTTAATAACAATATGTTGGCGTAGGAAATAGGCTGGCCTGTTTCCGTTTGTACCTTTCCTGAGATAGTTTCTTGACTATAAGAAAACAACACGCCGAATAATAAAAAACAAATAATGGGAATTCCCCTGTTTAATAGTTTCATCACGCCTTAATTAAGGTGTTCAACAATTCATTAGGGGGAACCTATGGAAATGTAACATAAGCAAACAATTAAAAATATAAAAAACCCAAAACCACATCAATTCAGCTGTATGGATGGTATACTATTCTGTATACTTCGTTTTCGCTTTAATATTTACTCCTTCAACCACAGACTACGAAAGGACAACAAACAGTAGTACCCCCTTAACTACAAGTTTGTTCCCTCTACATCTCACCCTTCATTCAAAGGCGAGTGAGGTTCATTAATAATTTTCCAGCCATCATTGGTTTTTAAGAACAGTAATGATGTTTGCTCATTGACTACCACCAAATCCTCCCCAAATTTCAAATGAAAATCAGAATGAAAAGTTACGTTGGCAACCTCGCCATACACCGCTATTTTTAAATCTTGAGCAATAAACTTTATTACTTCAGTTACGGCCCCAAAAACATTACGCTCATAAACTTCGTTTGCTTCATCCCCATTTCTAGGTTCTCTATTTTTAAACTCGGTAAATTAGGGTCCATAAGCATGATATGAGATGAGCTTATCCATATCTCCGTCTCTAAGACTTTGTTCTATTCCGGCGAATACGCCCTTAATTTCTTCTTGTTCTGCAGAGAATTCATCCTCAAGTAAACTTGTATTATTAACCCCTCCATTGTCATCATCTTTTGCATCGCATCCAATAAAAGACATTCCAAATAAAAGAATCACTGCGTACACTGTTGCTGCTTTCATAACTTCTAAAGTTTTAGTGGTTTATAATTTTATACTTCACAAAGATGAAGGCGACAATTAAACCACACTTAACATGCATGTTGCAGACTTATTAATTTTTTAGTACCATGTTCAACTTATAATGCAAAACCTTTAAAAATTGATGAAAGGACACCAAAAAATCTTCTATTCATAAGAAAATCATATCATTAACCTGATACTTAAAAAATCTGACTTTCCAATAAAGATCTTTATATCAGGAACCGTTTCTTATTTCTCATTAAGAACCTAACTTGTTGTCTGGTTTTAGATATTATCTATTTTAAAATTATCTCGGTTTTAGGTCAAGGTCGATTCCCAACATGCCCTTGGCCATAATTTCACGGGCAAAATAGGTGTTAGCGGGATGTATTTTGGCCAAACGGGCATCGCGATACAAGCGTTCAAAACCAACCTTATGGATGAGTCCGGCACCGCCCATAATGTCCATCGCCTTATCGGCCAAACGCATTGAACCTTCAGCTGCATGACATTTGGCAGCTACAATCTTTACACCCCAGGCACCCCCATAATCCTTACCTTCGGCATATTCTCGTACAATGGTATCTAAATGCGGACCAATGCTTTCTACTTCCAATACCATATCCGCTACATCGCGCTGTATTCCTCCATGATAAGCCATAGAGGGCCGGCCCATGGAAATGGATTTCTTTTGAGGCAATTTTTCGATTACGGTATTCAAGATACGTTGGGCCAAACCGAAATATACATTGGCGAAACCGAAGTTGGCCCAGGCAAAAACGCCCAGAATAAACCCATCGATACCAGCAAAACCTGGAGCCACTTGTCTTGCTATATATTTATCCGGTATAAAGACACCGTTTAATATTGTATCATCGGAACGAGTGGCCCGCATGCCGAGCACATTGTCCCAAGTCTTTTTAATTTCATAGTTATCCGTTTCACGGGGCATAAAGACGTGTATGACCTTTGGATTGTCAGGGTCGCTATTGTCTTGCCCATGAAGCCCGAGGTAATCCCAAACAGGAGTAAGACTACCGAACATTTTATGGCCCGTAAGTTTGTAACCCCCTTCAACTTTCTCCGCTTCGCATGTAGAATAGAGCACCGGGGAGTCATTGCCCGACTCGCCATGCCCAGCAGCAAAAATTTTGCCTTTACCAGCTTCCTCCAGCACCCATTGCAGTGAGGTGTCACCCGAGCGATAGAGGTCTGCGACGAGACCTGTCCAGTAAATATGCATATTGAGGCCCAACGCAGTTGCCGCCGCGTGATAGGCAAGTTGTCGAGTGAGTTGTTCAACCTCGTCAATCAACATTCCATACCCCCCAAATTCTTCGGGAACGGCAATGAGCAGATACCCAGCTTCTTTAAGTTCATCAAAATCTTCCTGAAAAAATAGATTATTGGCATCGTAGTGTGCCGCTCGGTCTCGGCAATTTTGAAAAATGACCTCTAACTTTTCTAGCAATGCTTCTTTCTTGTCTGTCTGTGTCTCTATCATGATTCCTTTTTTAACTGTTATTTAAATGGATATATAAATCTTGAGTCATGTGACCTAGAAAATTTTACTTTTTCCGAATCACTAATTAAAAACAAAAAAGGGGGAGTTTTGAGCATGGACAGCGGGTTGTACAGCCATACATCGCGTTTCATTAAAATTACCTATCAAACGTATTTTACCATGTAAGTTTTGGTTCAAATGATAATACATATGTGCCATTTGGGTAAACCCGCATCGCATACAACTAGAGTTGGTTACCTACTTCTTTACAAAAAATACTTATGGCCATTATGAGCACAAACCAGCCGAAACTTCTCTTTAGTCTTTCGCACTTTACAAAAGATGATAGGTAGACTCCCAAAAATATCCCGGCAATAGAAATCAAGGTAAATACTGATAGGAATGTCCAATTGATTTCTAGGTTACCTAAATCACCTGAAAACCCAATCAATGATTTTAGGGCGATTATAAACAGTGACGTTGCCACCGCTTTTTTCATGGGGAGTTTTACAAGTAATACCAAAACCGGAATGATTAAAAATCCGCCGCCTATACCAACTATTCCAGTCAAGACACCAATGATTATCCCTCCTCCTACCATCAAAGGGTAATTATACAGCGTCATTATTTTATCCTCAACGGCACGCTCTTTCTTAAATATCATTGACAATGATGCCACCAACATTAATATGGCAAAAAGTAACATAATACTCATATTTCTAGTCAGCACAACACCGCCTACCGAAATCAGTTTTTCCGGAATTATTGGAACTATAAACCTTCTAGCGATATATACTGCTACAAATGCAGGAATGGCAAAAACCAAAGCTATCTTAAAATCTATCAAACCCTTTTTGAAACTTTTTACTGCTCCTACCGAGGCAGAAGTACCCACCACAAATAATGAATACGTGGTTGTTGCAACGGGACTGATTTGAAATAAATAGGTGAAAATAGGAACAGCCATAATGGACCCACCACCTCCCATCAGCCCCAATACAACACCTATGGCCAAAGCCCCCAAATATCCCAAAATATGGATGGTTTCCATGCTCAGCAGGTTATAGTTTGGTTATTTTCCTTCTTTTATATAGCCCCAGCCAAGCTGTTGTTTGGCAATAATCTCATAAATACCGTCGGGCACAGTGGTAACGCCAGGAATCAGATCGCTAATACTCTTTTTATTCCTTTTTAAGGTATTTGCACACACCACAATAGAGACATTATCATTCTTTACAATTTCGCGAAGTGTCTCACCTGCAGCAGAAGAATTATTATCAACCATACTGTAAGCACTGCTATACACCACGAGTTCAAATTCAGAATCCGGATAGGTCTCCGACATTAATCGTACATGACGGGCTGCGGATTTATGCACATCGGTATTTGCGCTTGTTACATCAAAAACAACTTTTATGGGCTTTTCTTGGGCTACGGCAATGTTCGTTACGAATAGCACCATTGCCAATTGTATATACTTTTTCATCTTTCCTAAATTTTAGATTATTAATTTCCGGCAAAAATGTAGCCACAACCTTTCTTTTGGGCTCTTCCTAATGCCCAGACACCGGAAGGAACTACATGAATTCCCGGTTGAACCGCATCTAGCCATTCTTGATATACTTCTTTAGCATCCAGCCCCATTTTTTGGGCAACGACACCACTATATACTGAAAGAGCCAAATTGCAAACGCAGAACATGGCTCCTCTTTGTTGCATGTCTTTTATACCCTGAATTACAGGCATGGGAAAATCTCCTTCCATTGGTTCGTAATAAGGATTCCGTAAAGAGGGAGCCTTGGTGGCATTATCATTTACTCCGAAGACCTCTCCCAGCTTGTACTTCTTCCACACTTCTGATTTTAATGCAAACGGAATGGCGTTGTGTCGTAAAACCGTCATTGCCGTAATATCATCATCACTAGAACCGGTTTCATTATTTGACAGATAAAAAGCCCAGTTCCAGATAACAGGAAAACCATCATGGGGCGTAGACCCATCGTAGACAATGCGATGCTCGCCTTTAATATTTTCGAACCAATCTTCGGCCTCCGTCATTTTTTTATCATCAAATTCTAGCATATTGGCATGCACTGGGTTGGTAATTATTGAAAAGGTACTTGCAGTAGCACCCATAAGTACCGAACCCATAAACTTTCTTCTTGAATTCATGTTCTTTGTTCTCATAATTAATTATTTAGATTTAACAATATTGTGGTTGATTTTATAGTGATCTATTATAGGTTTGAATGGCCCCAACTGATGCTGTGTTATTGAAAAGGTATCGGCATATGGTGGATATGGCGTTGAGACCGGCTTTTTCTTTAAGTCCGGAAAATCTTTGTCCTTATTTAGTTTTTGCGGTCGCCTTTGTTGGTTAATAAACCCTGCCACGTCATAGGCTTCTTCATCCGTTAAAACTGGATTTTCATAGGTTGCCCCAAATGGCATATTGGTCTTAATAAATTGGGCCGCAGTAATTACCCTTGTCATTCCCGCCCCATTATTGTAGCTATCACCTCCCCAAAGTGGTGGATACTCATAATGTGTATCAACACCATCAACTGACCTTTTACCTTGCCCATTCTTGCCATGGCATACAATACAATTGGCGGTAAAAACACTTTTTCCCATTTCAAGATTGACAGCCCTATCAGGAATCTTAATTTTCACAAAACCCTGCCCTTTGATTTTACCATCTTTTGGAGCGAATCGGCTCAACCAATTCAAATATGAGATCATAGCTTTCATTTCTTTACTCTCTGGCGGCAACATTTTACCGTTCATGCTACGTTCCATGCAACCGTTAATACGCTCTTCAATAGTTCCTATCTTATTTTCCCTGCCCCTGAACTGGGGAAATCTTTGTATAATGCCGATTAAAGGTGCCGCGTAAGGTTTAGTTCCGGACCACAAATGACAATTGGAACAGGAAAGATTGTTTCCTGCAAAGACCTTATTGCTTTTCCCACTGTTTGGACCTATATATTTTGAGGTATTCCGGAATACCTCATATCCTTGCTTTATTAGTTCATCTTCATCGGAATTTGTCAGCTTTGAAATGTCATAATTCATATCGTACATTTCATTGAATACGCTCTGGTTTATGTAACCAGTAAACAATCCTCCCCAACACGTCCAAAGCAAAAAAAGAGATAGTAGCAACAGTGTCACAAAGGGAATAGAAAGCCTCTTTCTCAACCTCTTGACATTTTTACAAAACCGATATTTTTTTACCGTTTCCATTATAATTACTCTCTGTTATTCTATGTATTGCAAACCAAAAATTGGGCAGTACTTTCTAGCGGACATTGGGTGTCCCGTTGTATTCCAATAATGTTTAGGAGGGAATATAATCAGTAAGAGATCTATGGTCTTACTTCAATTTATTAATGTAAAACTACAATAGGAAATGCCGGAGAAATGTAAGTTTTGTTTCAAAGGTTCGAACATTTGAAACACGCTTGTACTTTTTATCTCAAAAGATGAAACAAATGGTTCATCTGGTTCAAACACTATAAAACTTAGAAATTGAAAAACTTTGCAAACCCGATTGCCAAATTATATAAGGGTCTTAAAACCAACATCATATTCTATTCAACAACAAAAGAAACATGGACTATACATACAAAAATTACTCTTAGACGGCATTTAATCTGGCAAAAGATGTGGGAAGCACATCATACCGGTTTCTAAAGACCCTTGTAAAATATGTGGGACTATTAAAACCCAAATCATATGCAATTTCGGCTACGGTTTGGTCATTGCACTTTAAAGCCCTGAGTGATTTTCGGAGCCGCAGTTCTCGTATCATCGTATTAGGCGACATACCAGTAAGCGATTTTATTTTTCTATACGTCTGCGCCTTGCTTAGGTGTAATTGATGACTAAGTACGTCGCCTTTGAAATTGGGGTCATTCAATTCATTATTTAAAATTAAGGACAGTTTTTCACAGAACAAAAAATCGGTCGCGTTTACAATTTTCACATGAGCGTGATTTATCTTGGGTGTGTTCGATTCTTTATGGGAAAGCACCTCTGTAATGGCATCCATATAGACTACTTTGCTCAATCCTACCCAACAAAGAGTGCGTACCTTTTTTTTGGTTTCCTCAAATAGGTCTACTCCTTTTTCATCAACAGGACTACCACTGACTAGGGCCAATCGGTATTCAAAATTAACCGGAATGGTCTGTAGTAAATTAGCAATAGCCATTGCCGCTATAATGGCATCGGAAGCTAACAGAAAAGATGCCATGGTCTCATCTTCATTAGGCTGGCGCACTATTTTTCCATGAAATTTATCAATCAAACTTCTTGTCTCCTTTATATAATGCCGGTAATTTCCTGAAAAGTCCGATGTACTTATTAGCATTATTGTTCTGAAACCCGTATCAAGGTCACCATTCGCAGTATAGGCTAAATCTTCCTTTTGGGTGCTTCCCTGTGCCATAAAAATATTGTACTCATCATCAGAAACTTCAATGATATTACAGGCGGTCATACCATGTGATTCCGCGTGCGTTTTGTGACAGGCTTCTTTATTTGGGCCTTCCATTAGGCAAAACACCATTTTGTTCTCTTCGTTCACCCAATACTTACGTTGAATAACTCCGAAACGCTCTTGTACAGCAAGATCATGTAAATGGGCCTGAATAACGTCTTTGACAGTGAAGTCATCGGAATCTACCTTGTGTATGTCCATAAATAATGGCATGATTTGAAAATTTTGGGTTTATAGTACACTTAAAACATTGACTATCAACAGTATAAATGCAAACGAATTTATAAGATGGAACGTTTTAATCAAAGGATAGCACAAATAGCTCGTCACCCTATTAAAAGTTCATGTTTTAGTTTTCGTCTAACTATCCATAGACTCATCAAAACAAAGATTTAAAGAATTACAATGCACTTATTACAAATATGTTCCAAACCTATTAAGCTTTAAATCAACAGTTTAAATTATGGTGCAAAACCTTCAAAAATTGTTGAAATAAGATGGAAAATCTAGTGTTGCGAAGAAGATTTAATAGGTAACTCGATGTTGGAAAACCCGACCTTATCGTACAGTTCTCTGTATCGCAAATCATTTCTAATAGGTGCTAATAATGGTTCTTCCCGTAGCCAGGTCATTTCTACTTCATGCCTATCATACGATTTTTGAAGCCATTCAAAAGTTCTTTCATAATCATTAATATGGGCATAATAGAGGGCGATAAACCATGCTGGGCTGCCTGACGAACCTTTTTTGTACTCGTTTTGCAACTCGTTTAAATGCTTATTTACTTCCGAATTCTCACCCTCCATTTTAGCGTAGACAGCGTTAAACCACATTAGTATTGGTGGATAATCTGAAAATTTAGTTACTACTTTTTCAAGTTGAATCCTCGATTTTTCATATGCTCCCAAATAATAATATAACTTGGTAGATTCTCGTAAATAAAACCAGTTATCCGTATAAAAAGGGTCTGATTGCGTTAATATTTTTAAGGCCTCATCATTAGAGCCTAAATAAAACATAGCCTCTGCTTTAAAAAATGGATAAAATACGTTTGATGGATCATTTATCTTTAAATCTTGAACGGTCTCCAGAGTTTTTTCTGGTCTTCCGGTTTTTATAGGGTAATCTAGAGAAATAACAGATGGTTTGTCTAGGATGGAATCATCTAATATTTTTTTATAAAATTTCTCTACAAGTTCAAAATTCCAATCATAAAAAAATCGTCCTGTATTTAGCTCTTCTTCAACGCGTAAATTCGTTGGTTCTATTTTTAGAGCTTGTTCCAATAATGCTTTCGCATTACCCCAAGCAATTTGCTCCTCGTAAAAACCCCAAACGGAGCCGCCCATATGCCAAACATTAGCCATATCCACATAGGCTTCTATAAAATTTGAATCTGCCGCAATAGCATTCTTATAAAGGTTTATAGCATTGGAATATGATAGTTCGTCTCCTTTATTTCTTTGAAATTCCCCTTGAAGATAATACGAATAGGCATCTTTACTTTTTGTCGGCACTTTTTTAATATTGGCTAATTCATCTTTAGCTATTGTGGCATTCATGTTATTCACTATTCCTTCTACTACCTCGGTCTGCAGGTCAAAGATTTCGTCAGATTTCCATTCTTTGGTGTATTCCTGTGACCAAATATGTTCATTTGATTTCCCATGAATTAATTGAAGGTTAATTTTAATTTGGTCTCCTGAAATCTGAAGATTCCCCTGCAACAGGTTCGTAACACCTAATTCTGCCGCTATTTCTTGGGTAGTTTTATCCGTTTCCTTGAATTTTACGGTAGAGGTAAAAGGAATTACCTTATCAATAGCACTCACCTTTGTTAATCTTGAGATAACCGCATCCGTCATGCCATCGCTTACATATTCCAAATCCGGATTTCCCGTCCAATTTTTAAGGGGCAGAACTGCAATTGACTTAGTATCGGTTGCATTTTCTGTTACTGGAATTGATGTCTCGTCTCTTGAGGTCTGTCTATAAAAAAACACAATTAAAAGAAGGAGAACCAATGGTAAAGCAACCCAGAGAATAGATCTCTTTCTGTTCCAATGGTCCTTTTTAATATTGATAATAGCGGATTGTTCTTCCACTACTAACTCATCTTTTAACCTAGATTTGACTTCGCCTGGCGTATACCCATAAAACTTATGAAAACAAGTACTAAAATAAGTGGCACTGCTAAAACCTACACGATATGCTGTTTCCGAAGCGGTGACATCCTCTTCTTGAAGAATTTTTAACGCTCGTTTTAGTCGATATTCCCTTATAAACTGACTTGTGGAAATACCTAATGTCTTATGTAGTTTTCTATGCAGATTTGACCTGCTCATACCCACGTTTTCCGCAAGATGGTCTACCCCAAACTGATCATTGTTCAAGTTCGCCTCAATTTCTCTCGAAAGTTTATCGACCAGTGTTTCTTGCGACGATTTTTCCTGAATCCCCATAGATATATTTTTGTCTTTTACATTACCTGACATGTATCTGCACGAGGGGGTATAAGTTAGGTAAAATATTACGAAGTGTATGATCTATAGTGTTCTAGACGGGGCTTTTTGTTTTCCTCATAGAAAGAATACAATGATGTTATCGAAAAAAGTCAATGTAAACCAAATTTACTCAATACTAATTTTTTAAAGAAGATTTTATGGGCAAACCAATACTAGAAAACCCCACATTTTCGTAGAGGTCCTTATATCTGGAATCGTTTCTAATAGGGGCCAACAATGGTTCTTCACGAAGCCAAGTCATCTCTACTTCATGTCTATCATACGATTTCTGAAGCCACTCAAAAGTGCTCTCATAATCTTTTGTATGGGCATAATAAAGGGCTATAAACCAAGCCGGGCTGCCGGACGATCCATTCTCATATTTAGCATGTAATTCAGCCAGATGTTTGCTAGTCGCTTCCGTATTTCCATCTATTTGAGCAAAAACCGCGTTCAGCCACATAAGAAGCGGAGGATAATCGGGAAATTGATTGAATATTTTTTTCAGCTGAGTTTTTGATTTTTCATGTTCACCCAAATAGAAATATTGCTTTGCCGATTCCCTTAGATAGAACCAATCATGACTGTGCCTTACGTTCATTCTATTTAATAAGTCAATAGCTTCACGCGTTTTACCTAAAAACATTAAAGCCTCTGTTTTAAAACAGAAAAGAAAACCTATTATAGAAGGGTCGCGTAACAAGTGTTCGTTGACACCTTCAATAACTTCTATATACTTTCCGGTTTTTATGGCATAATCAGTGTTGATCATTGGCGTGAGGCTGTACGGATAATCTTTAGATTTTTTTTGATAGAATTCTTCTACCCGTTCAAAATTCCAATCAAAATAAAAATATCCAGTGTTCAATTCTACTTCAACCTCTTGGTTAGACGGGTCGATTTCCAAGGCCTTTTCTAAAAGGTACTTGGCGTTTTTCCAAGCCAGCTGTTCGTCATAAATACCCCAGACCATTCCTCCTCTATTCCACATTCTGGCTAGACCATTGTATGCATCTACAAAATTCGAATCTAGGGCAATGGCTCTTTCATAAAGAGGCATGGCAAGTTTAAATGTAGCCTCAGTTAATTTGTTACGTTGAAATTCCGCTTGAAGATAATAGGAATAGGCTTGTTTGTTTTCCGTAGGTATCCTTTGGAGGGCTTCCAGTTCATCATCGGCAATTCCCACGTTCATAACCTTGGCGATGTCTTCTACCACTTCGTTCTGTAGCTCAAAAATCTCGTCGCTTTTCCATTCTTTCATAAACTCTTCGGACCATAGGTGGTCATTTGAATTCATATCGATCAATTGTAGATTGATTTTAATCTGGTTACCCGAAATTTGGAGATTGCCTTGCAAAAGTCTTGCTACCCCAAGTTCGGATGCAATCTCGTTTGGGGTCTTTTTGGTATCCTTATAGTTTAACACCGATGAAAATGGGATTACCTTATCGATGTTAGTGATTTTGGTAAGTCCTGATATGACGGCATCGGTCATTCCATCGCTTACATATTCTAAATCGGTATCTCCCGTCAAATTTTTAAAAGGAAGTACCACGATTGATTTCTCATTGGCCGGTTTCCTAAGAGTAATTGTATCCTTATTTTCCTTTGCAGCAGAATCATAGAAATAGAAAACTACTGCACATAAAACAATAACGGACATTGCTACCCACAGCATTCTTTTTTTAGAACCATCTCTATCGATTGGAGTACTTTGTTCAACAAAAACCTTTTCTATTTCCTCAGTACTTTTAGATTTCACCTCACCTGGCGTATACCCATGGTACTTATGAAAGCAAGTATTAAAATAGGTGGCACTGCTAAATCCTACTCTATACGCCGTTTCCGAAGCCGTGATATCTTCTTCCTGAAGAATTTTTAGAGCTCGTTTTAATCTATACTCTCTTATAAACTGACTTGTGGAAATACCTAATACCTTATGTAGTTTTCGGTGTAGACTAGATCTACTCATGCCCACGGCCTGCGCAAGACTATCTACCCCGAATTGGTCGTTATTTAGATTTAACTCAATTTCTTTCCTGAGTTTATCTATCAATCCACCCTGCGATGGTGTTGCCTTACTCCCTTTAGATAAATTTTTAGACATACCCATTTAATTGAATATCAAATTATTATCCGAGGGAAGCACAAGTTAAGAAAAATACGATTAAACAATTCAAAGAGAGATCATAAAGCAGTACACACCTAAGTTATAGGACTGCAACTAAGCCTTTATTTACCCGCTTCACAAAAGCTACCGTGTTAATTATACAAAATATGGTGCAATCCATACAACTAAGCTAGTTCTACGGAAATGATTTCATACTTTGAAATGTTCCCCTCTCATTTAATTGTTCCCCTGTAGTTAACAAACACATTTACTTCCCCTGTACAATGCTAACCTTTAATATTTTAGGTCATTAATTTATTAAACCAAAAAACTGTACTTATGGTGAACTCTACTCTTCTACTCTTTCGTAAGCCCATTCTAGCACAACTATATAAACGAGCACATCAAAACTCGACTTTTAAAAGGTTTTTATTGTTTTTTGGTGGGGTTCTTATGATAACTTCAGGTTTCGCTCAAGATGGCCAAGTAAAATTTTCCGAGGTCACTTATTCTGGTACAGAGGGTAACAATGTCACCCTTTCGTTAGAGCGGGTCGGAGGTAGCAACGGCGAAATCGCTGTTGACATACAGACTTTTGACGGAACGGCCACGCTAGGGGACGACTACTCAGGAATACCATCGCCGCTCACTATTACATGGGCAGATGGGAATACAAATCCTAAAACGGTGACCCTGCCCATTTCCATGGACGATTTTATTGAGGGAGACGAAACGTTCACCATGACAATCGCCAGCACCAACCCGGCTTGGGTCGGAACAAATTCAATAGCAACGGTGACCATAACCGACGTGCCACCGGGAAACATCCAGTTCGAGCAAGCCGATTATCTAGTGGATGAGGATGCAGGGACTATTACATTGACCATCGAAAGGGTCGGGAGTAGCAATGGCGAAATCGCTGTTGACATACAGACCTTTGACGGAACGGCCACGCTAGGGGACGACTACTCAGGAATACCATCGCCGCTCACTATTACATGGGCAGATGGGAATACAAATCCTAAAACGGTGACCCTGCCCATTTCCATGGACGATTTTATTGAGGGAGACGAAACGTTCACCATGACAATCGCCAGCACCAACCCGGCTTGGGTCGGAACAAATTCAACAGCAACGGTGACCATAACCGACGTGCCACCGGGAAACATCCAGTTCGAGCAAGCCGATTATCTAGTGGATGAGGATGCAGGGACTATTACATTGACCATCGAAAGAGTCGGGAGTAGCAACGGCGAAATCGCTGTTGACATACAGACTTTTGACGGAACGGCCACGCTAGGGGACGACTACTCAGGAATACCATCGCCGCTCACTATTACATGGGCAGATGGGAATACAAATCCTAAAACGGTGACCCTGCCCATTTCCATGGACGATTTTATTGAGGGAGACGAAACGTTCACCATGACAATCGCCAGCACCAACCCGGCTTGGGTCGGAATAAATTCAACAGCAACGGTGACCATAATAGATAGCGACTCCCCAGGAAAAATACAATATGCCCAAGCAGCATATACGGTTACAGAAGACGCTGGGTCAATTACCCTTATCATCCAAAGGGTCGGTGGTAGCAAAGGTGCTATTGATGTGGATTTTCAAATGTTTGAAGGAACGGCAACCGCTGCAGTAGACTATACTTCTACAGCCGGACTAGTTCCTCTTCACTGGCCTGACGGCAACATTACTCCCAAGCATATTACTGTACTCATTCTTGAGGATGACCTTCCAGAGGGAGATGAAACATTTACACAAACCCTTACTAGTGACAACCCTGATTGGATAGGGATACCCTCTACCGCAACGGTAACCATAACCGCAAACGATGGAGGTAGTAACAGTTGTGAAACTAGTGTTACGGCCAATGCAGGAGCCGACCAAATTGTATGCGGAAACAAGGCCATAACATTAACGGCTACAGCCAGCGGTTCTGGAATATGGAGTGGAGGATTAGGAACATTCTCTGATGCCACGGCACAAAATAGTACGTATACCCCAGATGCTACAGAAGCAGGCACTACAATCACTTTAACCTGGACTACAGATGATCCAGACGGAGACGGTCCTTGCGAGGCACTTGTTGATATGGTAGATATAACTATTGATGAAGAACCAAACGCAGGTATAGATAATGACACCTCTGTTTTTGAGGGTACCATTGTTCACCTTTTAAGCTTAGTAAGCCAACCCGGAGGCACTTTTAGCGGCCCAGGAGTTAGTGGAAACACGTTTGATACTACAGGATTAGCTAATGGCAATTACCCTATTACCTATACCGTAAATAGTGGCAATAGTTGCCCTGATGATACTGTTATTATCACTATTAAAGTTTCAGGTGATTCTGTATCAGAAAGTTGTGAAGTACTGGATATTGATTATTGCACTCCGGGCGATGCTCCTTTCTATAATTTCTATTGGGACGAAATGCGGTTAGCGGTTCCTGGTTCAGAATTCTTTTCTCAGAACGCTACCCACAGCCTGAGCTTTACAGAATTTGATGATGGAACGGCATTAATACAAGGTTCTACCCAATCTGGTAATTGTTCTGCCAACCTACATATTGTCTTAAAAGACGTGAAGGACTGGACCAATTGGAGTAACAATGGCGGAAATTTCAAACCCCAAGGTTGTAACCCGGGAGCATTGGTAAAAGAGAATCTTCGCTATTATGTTATAGATGCTACAAAAAGTAGTATTACTACAACAGGAGGTAATTGTCTTGAAGAGGGCACGTACAAAGTACACCAAAGACCAGACCCTAATGATGCAAGTACACCTAACCTTGGAGTTCACGTAGGCCCTGGAGGCGCACTATATGATACGGATACAGCCGCTGAAGGTATAGCAGGATGGGCCTGGATGGGACCACTAAGCGACAAATACAGGTGGAAAATTGATTTTAATTTCCACATAAAATGTAATGAAGACCCTGTAGATGGCAGCGAAGAAGTATGTGACGGTATAGATAACGACCTTGATGGTCACATTGATGAAGGTTTTGATTCCGACAGTGATGGCGTAGCTGACTGTTACGACACCTGTGATGGTGGAGATGATACTGCCGACAGTGATGGTGACGGTACTCCGGACCATTGTGATGATTGCGATGACACTATGGATACTGATGGAGATGGCATACCAGACTGCAATGACACCGAAGAATGTGACGGATTAGATAACGACGGTGACGGTGAAATCGATGAAGGGTTTGATTCCGACAGTGATGGCGTAGCTGACTGTTACGACGTTTGTGACGGAGGGGATGATAGTGCCGATAGTGATGGGGACGGCAAACCAGACCATTGTGACGATTGCGATGACACTATGGATACTGATGGAGATGGCATACCAGACTGCAATGACACCGAAGAATGTGACGGATTAGATAACGACGGTGACGGTGAAATCGATGAAGGGTTTGATTCCGACAGTGATGGCGTAGCTGACTGTTACGACGTTTGTGACGGAGGGGATGATAGTGCCGATAGTGATGGGGACGGCAAACCAGACCATTGTGATGATTGCGATGACACTATGGATACTGATGGAGATGGCATACCAGACTGCAATGACACCGAAGAATGTGACGGATTAGATAACGACGGTGACGGTGAAATCGATGAAGGGTTTGATTCCGACAGTGATGGCGTAGCTGACTGTTACGACGTTTGTGACGGAGGGGATGATAGTGCCGATAGTGATGGGGACGGTAAACCAGACTGCAATGACACCGAAGAATGTGACGGATTAGATAACGACGGCGACGGTGAAATCGATGAAGGGTTTGATTCCGACAGTGATGGCGTAGCTGACTGTTACGACGTTTGTGACGGAGGGGATGATAGTGCCGATAGTGATGGGGACGGCAAACCAGACCATTGTGATGATTGCGATGACACTACGGATACTGATGGAGATGGCATACCAGACTGCAATGACACCGAAGAATGTGACGGATTAGATAACGACGGCGACGGTGAAATCGATGAAGGCTTAAATTGCAAAACCCCAACGAATAAAACTCCGAACAAAACCGTATTACGCACGTATCATAAGTCATACGAAGGTAGTATAAAGCTAGACATTGATATACCTTATGATGCTACTTTAAATGTTCAGTTTTTTGATTTATCAGGTAAATTGGTAATGAAGAAAAGCGCAGGTAGCGTAACATCAGGAAATAATCTGCTCCAAATAGAAATTCATGATTTGGCCACCAAGGTTCACATTATGGTAATTGATACCGGTAAGGAGGTAATTCGTAAGAAAGTATATTTCCATAAATAAGAGATATACAAACAACTGCATGTACTCATACCAATACTAGCCTCACAATTTCGGTGAGGCTAGTATTATTTCTATGCATTATGCAATCCCATTAAAACATTAAGCATATCGGTTAATGTTTTGTGAACTGTCTAAGTAATTTTATTCAAAAATCACACGTTCAAATAGCACGTACAGCATAGCTTATGACAGTTACAAAGACCGATAAAAAATTTAAACTAAAACACCTGCCAAAGCTAATTGTAGACACCTATAAAGCTTGGGATGCTGATGACCCCTTTAGACTAAGCGCAATTGTAGCCTATTACGCGGTACTTTCATTACCCGGACTTTTAGTCATTATTATAAACCTTGTGGGTTCGGTATGGGGCACGGAAATTGTTCAAGGAGAACTGACCCAAGAAATTTCTAGTGCATTGGGTCGTGATGCCGCAGAAGCCATACAATCTATGATGGTTGAAACCCAAAATGAAGACCGGAGTACTATGGCCAGTATTTTAGGAATAGGCACCCTAATTTTTGGTGCTACCGGAGTATTTTATCACTTACAACTTTCTTTAAATCAGATATGGAAAGTGAAACCAAATCCTGATTCAAATTTTATGAAAATGCTTGTTGACAGGGCTAGAAGCTTTGCTTTCATTGTTGCCATAGGTTTTTTACTATTGGTTAGTTTTCTAGTTACGGCAGCTATTTCGGCCTTGAACGCCTATATACGAAGTATACTGCCCGAGGTTATAGTATACATTGCCTACCTGTTAGATTTTGTGGTCTCCGTTGGAATAATAACGGTACTCTTTGCCCTAATTTTTAGATACCTTCCTGATGCCAAAATACGATGGAAAACCGTTTGGATAGGCGCCCTTATAACCGCGGTCCTATTTGTATTAGGTAAATCGTTACTAGGTTATTATTTTGGTGAGGCAGACCCTGGTTCTACTTATGGGGCAGCGGGCACAATTGTCTTAATCCTTTTGTGGGTTTCCTATTCTTGCTTAATTCTATTTTTTGGAGCCGAATTTACATGGGTTTATGCTAAAAGGTACGGTCACGGAGTGCCAACTGAATCCACTGAAAAAATTAGTAAATAGGTTCTTTTGCAGTCCTAATGACTAGAAGCACTACTTACACTCTTCTACGGTTATAGTCAATATTTTTTCTGATGTGATTAAGCTATCGCAATGGTTTTCTAAAACTTTGCAATCAATAGTAATAAATCTTAAAAATAAAACATGAATATAACCGATAAAGTAATTATAATAACAGGAGCATCAAGTGGAATAGGCGAAGCAACGGCCTTAAAATTATCCAGTGAAGGCGCCAAAGTGGTGCTAACCGCCAGAAGAGAAGAAAGGCTAGAGGAGCTAAAGGAAAAAATTGAAAGTAACGGAGGTACAGCTATGATTGTTACTGGTGACGTTACTAAAAAATCCGATTACGAAAATCTTGTCAAAAAAACACTTTCCGAATATAAAACTATAGATGCCCTTATCAATAATGCGGGTCTAATGCCATTGTCCTACGTGGAAAAATTAAAGACAGATGAGTGGGAAAAGATGGTTGATGTAAATATTAAAGGTGTCTTGAACGGAGTAGCAGCAGTACTTCCTACCATGATTGAAAACAAGGGTGGTAATATTATCAACATATCTTCAAGTGCGGCACGTAATTATTTCCCCGGAGGTGCGGTATACTGTGCAACCAAATCTGCTGTAAAGATGTTTTCTGAAGGTTTACGCCAAGAACTTGCTCCAAAATACGGTATCAACGTTACTTCAATTGAACCGGGAGCCGTTTCTACCGAACTCACGGACACGATAACCGACGAGGATATAAAAGAAATGTTCAAAGAAATGCAAAAAATGACGTTTCTAGAAGCTGAAGATATTGCCGAGGCTATTTATTACACCTTGGTTCAGCCAGCTAGAGCAAACATTAATGATGTTTACATCATGCCCACCGACCAACAGAAATAAGTTGAATCTAAAACCATAAGACTATGGATATTCCCAGCGTAAAAAATGAGAATCAGTATGAAGCCCTGAGAGATAAAGGTTACAGCAAGGAAAAATCGGCCCGGATTGCCAACACGCCAAATAGTGGTAAAAAGGGCGGAAAATCAAAGCCGTATGAAGAGTGGACGAAAGAACAACTTTACGAGCAAGCTAAAAGCGTTGGTATTGATGGTCGCTCAACGATGGATAAGGCCGAACTGATTCATGCCTTACGGAATAATTAAGCTCACCCTTTTCTTCATAATTAAAAAGTAATAAGACACATGAAAACCATCCATCCCAAAGTTATTCGTCAACTTTTTGTTTTATTGCTGATTGTCTGTATAGGCGGACTTATATTTAAAGAAATGGCTCCTTACTTTTCAGGTGTTTTAGGAGCCATTACTTTGTACGTATTACTAAAAAAACCAATGGCTAAATTGGTTAATAGAGGATGGAAACCAGACCTTGCAGCAGCTCTATTGATGTTTGCTTCGGTCATAATTATTCTAATACCGGTTTCGGGAGCAGTGTTGATGTTGGGGAACAAAGTGAGTCAAGCGGTAAATAACTCTGAGAAAGTTACAAAAGCCGTAAAATCACAACTAGAGAGTGTAGAAAGCTATGTTGGGTACGACTTGTCTTCCTCCATAGATGTATCCGCAGTTTCTGGTTGGTTTTCTAAAAACCTTCAAGGGTTTGCGGGAAGTACTTTCACTTCGGTCATCGCCATAGGTATCATGTATTTCTTTCTTTATTTTATGTTGACGAACCGCAAGGAAATGCGCGAGTCCCTTTTTGAATATATTCCTATTAGCACAGACAACCTTAAAACTATAGGTAGTAAAATTAGAAGAATGGTGCGTGCTAATGCTCTTGGTATTCCTTTGGTTGCCATAGCCCAAGGTATTGTGGCATTAATAGGCTTCCTAATTTTCGGAATTGAAAATCCATTTTTTTGGTCGGTTATCGTTGCTATTGGCTCCATGATTCCGTTTGTGGGCAATATGTTGGGTACGCTGCCCGTATTCGTTCTAACGCTATCTGCAGGAGACACTTTTCAAGCATGGGGTATACTACTTTATGGTATTGTTGTGGTAGGTTCCACAGATAATATTATTCGCCTTTATATACTTAAAAAATTAGATGATGTACACCCATTAATTACAATGATCGGTGTTCTTATAGGAATTCCCCTTTTCGGCTTTATAGGTCTTATTTTCGGCCCATTGTTCGTGAGCTTATTTCTGATAATCGTTCAGATTTATAAAGACGAATATGGTAAAGAAAGTAGTCATTCTATATAGGCATCACCATATCATTTTTCAATTTAAAATATATGCCTTTAGTCTGTAATGAATGGCCACACTTCCCCAAAAATTAACGCTATCCATCATTACTTTGCGCCAATTGCTTTAGCAGTAATAATACTCTTAATCGAACTCATCTGTCTTCGCTTATATACTTAATATGATGAAAGTTTCAGGATAGTTAGGCACATAAGGACCGGTACTTCCTGACTCAACACATTGTTTTTGGGCGATAATCCCAGAAAATTTATTAACAGATAGTTTTTCGCAATAGCGGAAATAACATAAAAATATAGTTATGAAAATAGGAATAATAGGAAGTGGAAATATTGGTGGAAGTTTAGGTACGCATTGGGCAAAAGCAGAACATGAAGTACTGTTTAGTTCGCGTCACCCAGAGGAACTGGATAGTTTAGTAAACGGTGCGGGGAACAATGCGAAAGCGGTACATGTAGAAGAGGCATTTGAAGCTAATGCAGATGTTTATTTATTAGCTATGCCTTTCAAATCAATTGATAACCTAGCTAAAAAGTATTCGTCACAATACAGTAACAAGCTTATAATTGATGCCACCAACCCCTATCCCGAAAGAGATGGTGAGGTAGCTCAAAAAGTGAGAGATGCCAATTACACGGCTTCCGAATATACTGCTATGAAGTTTAGTACGGCAAAGACCGCCAAAGCCTTTAACTCCATTAAAGCGGAACACTTGCGTGACAGGGCGTTTAGGAACTCTGAAAAGTTGACTATACCCTATGCAGCACAGGATATCGAAAGCCGATATATCACAAAAAAACTAATTGAAGATATGGGTTTTGACACCCTCTTTATTGGTAACCTTACGGACACGCAAATCATGGACCCTGACCAAGCTATATATGGCAAGTCCTTACCTCATGACGAGTTAAAACAAGCAGTTGATTCGGCACGAATGTACTAAGAATCACCACAAAATATTATGGGAAAATATCTCCTACAAGCGTAACAATTAATTATTAAAAACAAGAACACTATGCAAATTATATATGAATACCACGATGTATCCGCAAGCGAAAGACTAGAAGGATTCGCAAAGGAAAAGTTAGAAAATCTAGCTAACAAATTTGATTTTGTGCACCGTGCTGACGTATTCTTTAAAAAAGAAAATAGAAGTGATGACCAAGAGATGTTCTGCGACATACGTTTAAGCATGCCCGGACCCCGAATTTTTGCCTCATCAAACTCAGAAACTTTTGAAGCGGCCATGAGCGAAACTATTCGTGATTTACAAGATCAGCTTAGAAAAGTAAAAGAAAAGATGTCGGCTCACTAAGCCTTCACTTTTAAAGATATCAACTTAAAAAACAAAACATGAAACCCACATCACTAATTGGCATTGCCTCGGCATTGGCCAACAACAGGAAAATAAAACTTGCGCTTGTAGGTATGCAGTTTGCCTATTTAGGTTACAAATTGTTACAACCTAAAGAATCAAAAAAGGGCAAAAAGAAAAGAAAAAAACTAAAGCGATAACTAATAAGGCTTCATGTATATATTTCATGGTGCTACAGAAAAGAAATGACTTGGGAAATAACATTAATGTTTTGTGTACTGTTGGTAACGGTAGTATTATTTGTATTTGAAATTTTTCCCGTAGACAAAATTGCTTTTCTAATTATTGTTTCCTTAACCCTGCTAGGGTTGGTGACTCCGCAAGAAGCCATAAGCGGCTTTTCTAATAACGCCACTATTGCCGTGCTTGCTTTAATGATTTTGGCCATTGCCCTAGAAGAGAACGGTGTTATTAACTGGCTAACTTCTAGCATGGGTAAAATTAAGGGCTTACCCATTTACGTTATGGCGCCCATATTTATGTTTGTTACCGCAGGCATTTCAGCATTTATAAGTACTACGGCAGTTGTAATTGTTTTCATTAAAATTGTAAATCAGCTTTCAGAGAAATACAATGTGTCACAAAGCAAACTGTTACTTCCCATATCTTTTGCAGGCATTTTGGGTGGCTCTTGTACTCTTATGGGTACCTCAACCAACCTCATTGTTAACTCAGTAGCAACAGATTTGGGCGCGGATAAATTAGGCTTTTTTGAATTCTCTTTACTAGGGTTGATTTTCCTTGGAATTTCAATCGTATACCTCACACTTACCCTACGCTGGTTACCCTGGGGAAAAGGCAAAAATCTTGATGATGATTATCATCTGAACAATTACGTAACCAATGTTCATATAAATGCAGATTCGCAATTGGTGGGAAAAACGATTCAAGAAAGTTTTCTTTTTGAAAATCCTGATGTTTCTCTTTTGAAATTGACCCGTAAAAATAGAGTTCATAATTCGCCTGGAAAATACATCACTTTTAAAGCGGATGATGAATTATTACTACTATGCGACTTGGAAAATTTGTCGCGCATTAACGAATCAGAAAATTTAAGTCTGAACCAAGAGCAATATTACGCTCCAATACAAGACACAGAACTAAACGATGAAACAAATACTAATGAGGATGAATTGGACCAACGGGTTTTTGCAGAATTATTAATGCTTCCTGGCGCCCAATTCCTAGGAAAAACACTAGGACAGCTTAGAAGCTTAATGATGCAAGACATGGTGCCCATTGCCATTAAAAAAAGGAAAACCTTGACCAAGCTTAACGAAAGGTTGGTACGTAGCAGTATGAACAAATTAGTTCTAAAAGTAGGTGATCGGTTGCTTTTAGAAACATCTAAAGGAAAACTGGAACGGTTAGGTAAAATAGAGAATGTACTATTGCTTCAGGAGTTCGAAAAAGGAAACGCCAACTCTAAAAGTAAACGTAATTTCTCTCTGATCATATTGCTTTTGGTGATTGGTCTTGCCGCTACTGGTATACTATCTATAGTGGTGAGTGCCCTTACTGGTGTTTGTATTTTATTAGTGACCAAAAACCTTGACCTTACCACGGTCTACAAGAAAGTAAATTGGCAGATTTTTTTCTTATTGGCAGGTATGATACCCCTAGGTGTTGCAATGCACAACAGTGGTGCGGATGCCTATATTTCGGAAAAACTTTTAGTCTTCCTTTTTGACCAACCAGGGTATGTGGTTATTGGAACCTTATTTTTTTCGACTATGATTTTAAGTGCGGTAATCAGTAATAATGCAACAGCAATTATAATGACACCCATTTCAATAGCAGTAGCGCAGGGCATGCAATTAGATTTCAAACCTTTTATTCTGGCTGTAATGTTTGCTGCCAATTTCAGCTTTTTCACACCCGTTGGTTATCAGACCAACACCCTAATATATAGTTTGGGCAACTACAGGTTTAGTCATTTTTTAGGACTAGGAGGCCTATTAAGCCTCATTCTAGCCGTAGTAGCTACATTTTTATTAACCAATATGTTATAACACAAAAATTATGGAAAGTAAATTTTCAATAGAAGACGCAATAAGCAAATTATGGAGCAAGTTAGACGGATGGCTAGATGCCATTATTCTAAAGCTCCCAAACATTGTAATGGCTATTCTTATAATGGTCTTATTTTATTTTATCGCAAGAGGTGTTCGCAAGCTATTGCAGAAATTTTTACTTAACCGTATTAGTCAGCAATCCATTCAAGATATAATTGCCAGATTTGTATTTCTCGCGGTGGTTTTAATCGGGTTTTTCGTGGCATTAGGAGTGCTTGAGCTAGACAAAGTACTTACTAGTATTCTTGCGGGTGCCGGGGTAGTTGGTCTAGCTGTAGGACTTGCTTTACAAGGTACATTGAGTAATACCTTTGGCGGACTTATTCTTTCTTTTATGCCTAAAATTAATATTGATGACTTTATTGAAAGTGATGGCATCAAAGGTTTTGTATCAGAAATTAGTCTTCGGAACATTGTTGTTCGTCAACCGGATAATAACTACGTAGTTATTCCTAATTCAAAATTTATTGATGGCTCCTTTAAAAACTATTCACTAACAGACCGAAGCCGTATTGTCGTAAGTTGCGGTGTAGGTTATGAAAGTGACTTACAATCCGTAGAAGATTTAGTGGTAAAAATTATTGGAGAAAACTTTCCCCAGAATAAAAACGAAAAGGTTGAATTTTTCTTCACAGAGTTTGGTGATAGTTCCATCAATTTTATGGTCCGTTTTTGGATTGATATGAAGGGTGCGCTACAGGAACACGCTGCCAGACATGGCGCCGTAAAACTGATTAAATCTCATTTTGATGCTCAGGATATTAATATTCCGTTCCCAATCCGAACATTGGATTTTGGAAAGAACACTTTAAACATGAATACTATTTCAAGTGGAGAGCAGTCCTAAAACATCGTAAATGGTTTTACAAATACATGAACCTATTGACTCCTACGTCAATAGGTTTTTATGCTTGAGACCTAACTAATTTAAAATGCCATCCAATACCTTAAAACCAACATATGAAATCAGCAGAAATAGCCAATGGAATTTTAAAAGCAATAGCCGTAGTATGCGGATTTATATTGCTCATGTTCCTAATTTATGAATTACAAAGTATTGTAGCCTACATACTCATATCAGGCATTGTAGCATTAATTGGCAGACCTATTGTTTCAATCATTAAAAGGCACCTAAGAATACCCAATATTGTAGCTGTAATTCTTACAATGCTCATTCTAACCGCACTCTTTGCGAGTATTATTGCCTTGATTATACCACTTCTAACAGAACAAGGTAAAAATCTTTATCTCTTTGATTTTGGTATTATTCAAAATGAGTTTGACAAGCTTTATGTAATGGTCAGTGAATATTTTGGTACTACAAAAAAGGTGGTAGAAGATTTGGTCCAAGATGCAACTTTAGACAAAGATGGCGTACAGACCTTAGGCAAAGATTTGGTACCTTCTTTTCTCAAATCTATATTGCAGGTTTTGGATAACATTGGCATTGGCTTGTTCTCCGTTTTGTTCATTTCCTTTTTCTTTCTCAAAGACAGTAACATCATACAGCGGTCAATCCTCACAATAATACCAGATGCCCATAGAATGAGAACTATGCGTTCTTTAGCGAAAATCAAGAATCTATTATCACGTTATTTTGTGGGGCTCTTACTGCAGCTATTTGTTCTATTTTCATTGTATTCCATAACATTGATTTTAGTAGGCTTGGAGAATGCAGTACTCATCGCATTTATGTGCGCCTTATTTAATGTTATTCCTTATTTAGGCCCTATGATAGGTGCTATAATTATGATAATGTTTACCATAACCAGTAACCCTGGATTAGATTTTAACAGCATAATATTACCTAAAATAGGTTACGTATTGCTTGGCGTAACAGTTGGGCAACTCATAGATAATTTCTTCTCACAGCCTATTATATTCAGTAACAGTGTAAAATCTCATCCGCTAGAAATATTTTTGGTGATTTTAGGTGCGGGCTTACTTTTTGGAATTGTAGGTATGATGGTAGCAGTACCCGGCTATACGGTACTAAAGGTTATTCTAAAACAATTAGTATCTAAAAATAAAATAGTTACAGCCCTAACTAAAGGGCTGTAACTATTTATTATTCTCTAATAAAAATACTCTTTAAATATATCGCTATTTAAAAAGCAATACCGGAAGCTATTAATGCCACAGCCAAAATAACTAACGCGGCTATAACAATAAAAAAGCCCTTTTTGGTAATGCTATTCTTTTGAAAAATATACTCCTCTTTATCATCATGGGCTTCCTTTGCAAATTCTGTTTTTTCGTTCTGTATTTTCTCGTCTCTTAATGTATCTTCCATAGTTTTTTTCTTTTGATTTATTTAAAATTTCTTCAAAAACACCATTTTTAACTTAAAAACGAATAGTTTTTGGGTCGTATTACTTCAATATACATCCATTTTTTACTTTTTCCATGCAATTCACTAAAGCCGTTAATCTATTAATTGATTGAGCCCAAACCAGAAACTATTTAAGGAATATCTTTAACCAACACAGTGCTTTACTACCATTAACTACTATAAACAATGACCACTGAGACCTTATTAAGTCAATTATTGAAAACTCCAGAATTGGCGATTGAAAATCTCGATTTGGTGTATGTTGACAATAAAAAAATGCCCATTTCCAGGCTTAAAAAAGGGAAAGACTTTATATACCTACACAAACAAAAACCGGTAACGAACAAAAAAGAGCTAGAGCGCATTACCAATCTGGTCATACCGCCAGCATGGCAAGATGTAAAAATTACACATTTAACCAATGGGCACCTTCAAGCCGTAGGTAAAGATTTAAAAAGTAGAAAGCAATACCGTTATCATCCCACTTGGGTTAAAATCAGAAACCAGACCAAGTTTTATAAAATGGCTTTGTTCGGCAAAAAACTACCTATTATTAGAAAACAAGCAGATAAAGACTTGGCATTACGTACTTGGTCAAAAACCAAGGTTGTAGCGATAATTGTAAAACTTATGGATGAAACCCATATTCGTATTGGTAATGAACAATACGCCAAACGCAATAAATCATATGGACTTTCTACTATGCGCAAAAAGCATGTTGAAATTTTTAAGAACAATATTAAGTTTGAATTTGTTGGCAAAAAAGGCAAAAAACATTCGGTTACCGTGCGGAACAAGAAACTAACGCGACTTATAAGTCGTTGTGAAGACATACCTGGATGGGAGCTTTTTCAATATTATGATGACGATGGAGATAAGCAATCTGTAGACAGTTCTATGGTAAACGAATATCTACATGATATAAGTGGAGCGTTTTTTACCGCTAAGGATTTTAGAACCTGGGCAGCTTCCGTGGTGTTTTTTGATACTTTATTTGACCTTCCCGCCACCCAAACCGAAAAAGAAATTAATAAAAACCTGCTCATTGGTTTTGATGCTGCCGCCAAAGCACTGGGCAATACCAGAAATGTTTGTCGTAAATATTATGTTCATCCCGTCTTAGTTACTTCCTATGAGGATGGTTCTTTAAAAAAATGGTTTGACAAGACCAATAAAACCGATTCTAAATCGGCTTATTTTTCTACTTCCGAAAAGGTTATGCTGGAACTTTTTGAGCAGTACACCCCTAAATTTTAACGCAGGTTTGTATTTTCTTTTACATTGAATTACAATAAAATACCCCTAAAATCCATATTCAGCGATTGCATCAAAATTTCATTTTTTCAGATGGATCACTGCTGTAACATCTTACTAAATTTACGATAAGTAAAAAGATGTTATGCGGCACACATCCCCCAAAAACGAGATGCCGCTCATATAAAATAAGAATATTATGAGTACATATACTGAAGAAGTACAGACAAAATTAAACAACATATTAGAGAAAACGTATGATGCGGAAAAAGGCTTTAAAAAAGCTGCTGATCATGCTAGAAGTACCGATTTAAAAACATTCTTTAGGAATAAAGGAGAAGAGCGTTACAATTTTGGTCACGAATTGAAAACCGAAATGGTACGTTTTGGACAAGAGATTGATAAAGGTGGTAGTGCCACAGGAGCTATGCACCGTAGCTGGATGGATGTAAAAGCATGGTTTAGCGGAGATAATGATGAATCTATGCTAGAAGAAGCCATTACCGGAGAAAAAGCGGCTATAGATGAGTACAAAGAAGTATTAAATGATACCTCGCTACCTACCTCTACCGCTACGCTACTCACCCAGCAAATGAATAAAATAAGTACTGATCTAGCCAACATTAAAAGTTTGGAAAGCGTACTATAAGAGTAGTATAGAAAAAAAGAAAAAGGGATGCAATTGTATCCCTTTTTTACATTACTAACTTTTTAAAAATATCTATGTTCAACAAATTATCCATTAGGGCAGAAAGAAAGCAGATTGAAGAAGCATATGGCGCCCTTTTTCAATTTCCTGACATATATAGACCCAAAACAATCATCAACGGGCTTGAAGAAAGTATGGTTCCCATTATTACCTCTAGCCAACAGAAAACCATTACCACTTCTATTTGGGGTATGTTACCTAAGAAATTTCAAGGAGACTGGGCCGTATTTCAAAAACATGTAAATACATTAACCATTCCCGCAGCTTCTCTAGAGTCAAAACCATGGTACGCCCAGACTCGAGAAACAGAAAGGTGCTTAATGATAGTTACTGGGTTTTATACCACTTTTATTGCAGACGGAGAACTTCTCTTTTTTCATATGACTAAAGAATCTGGCGAGCCCTTTTGTCTTGCTGGTATCAGCAATGAGCTAGAAGATGGTTTTTTAACTAGCTCAATAATTACAGTAAAAGCAAATACGACTTTTGAAGAGGTGAACAATAGCAGTAATCAGATGCCTATTATAGTACCCGAGCACCAACAAAAAACTTGGTTAAACCAGACTATTTCTCTGGACGAAATAGCAACAGAAAAGGCTATTTTCACTTTAACAGCTGAACCCATTTCGGAAGATTTCTTCTACGATTTAAATTCTGATTCAGAAGACAACCTATCTACTTTAGACAGAGAAGATTTTCTGCCAATAACCTTGCATGACTTGTTATATAGTAACCGTATAGATTTGAGTATTTAAGACTTAGCCTTATTGTTTTAAGGCAAAATCAAAATTTTTAGGGCTAAGACAAACCGCCAACATAGACCATATTTGTAACATAGAAGTCGGATAAGTACGACACTAAAAAATTACGAATCTAAAACCTAATAATATGTTACGTTGGACAGTTACTTTTGTAATATTGGCAATCATAGCCGCAGTATTTGGATTTGGTGGAATCGCAGCTGGTGCTGCTAGTATAGCCAAAGTCCTATTCTTTATTTTTCTTATTCTTTTTGTTATTTCATTATTCACCGGACGGAAATCCGTATAACAAGTATTAATCTATAAAACCTAAACATATGAAACGTATAATATATCTAATGTCTATTTTTTTAATGACTGCCTCTTTGTCTACGCTAACTAGTTGTAGAGAAGAAAACAAAGATGCCGGAGATAAAATAGAAGACGCAATTGATGACACCGGAGATGCCATAGAAGAAGGCGCCGAAGATGTTGAAGATGGTATTGAAGATGCTGTAGACGACAATTAAAAATAGTTTGGTTGGTTGTAAAAGTGGGCGTTTCCTTTAGGAGACGTCCACTTTTTTTTAACCATATCCTGAAAAATTTAAGACAACCACTTTTTCATCCATTCTATTTAAAGCTACAATAGCTCTTAAACAAAAAGCCTTCACTCCCTATAATTACTGGCACTTACAACTGTTTTCAATTTTGTTTAACTCAAAATATTAATATCTAAACGAAACAAAATTGAGAGAGAATTTTTTATACCTCTAAGGGAAGTAATATTCTCATTTTTAAAAATAAAGTACATATCTTTCCTCTTAAGAAAACTACCAACAAACGTATATGATTCTTTTTGTAAAATATGATTTTAACCAGGCCTGCAAGACCCTTTTAAAAGAACATCTTGATGCTTTGGGTATATTATATACATTAGGTGGTCTTGGTGAAGTTGAAATAAAAGGAAATCTCACAGAAGAAAAACGAAGTTTGCTTTCTAATTCCCTTAAAAAATATGGAATTCAAATTCTAGATGATCAGAAAACAACTTTAGTAGAGCGCATAAAAAATGCCATAGACGAATTGTTAAAAAACGAGGAATTGAAGTCCGTTAAAGTTTCAACTTATTTAGCGGATACATTATGTTACTCCTATGCGCATCTTTCATCCTTATTTTCTGAAAGCACATATACTTCTATTGAAAATTATATTATCTTACGTAAGGTTGATTTAGCAAAAGAATTAATGTGTAATACAGATCACACGCTTACAGAAATTGCATTTCAACTAAACTATAGTAGTGTGGCCCATTTATCCGGCCAATTTAAGAAGACCACCGGACTTACCCCAAGTGCCTTTTTAAGAATCATGAAAAAGAAAATGAACCCGAGTAACAATCCCCAACCCTAACAACCACCTATGAACCCCAAACTGTTGAACATAGTCTTGGCAGATGATGATGAAGATGACAGAATGCTCTTCAGCGAGGCCATTGATGAAATTAGTATTAAAACTAATTTATCCCTTTTTAATCACGGTCAGGAATTGATGGATTATCTAACCTTGCCTAATACTGTTTTGCCAAATCTTATCTTTCTAGATTTAAACATGCCCATAAAAAATGGTATGCAATGTTTAAAAGAGATACGGCAAAACCCAAACCTAAAAGACCTTTGCATAGCCATATATTCTACCTCTTCTTCTGAAAAAGATGTAGAAGAAACTTTTCTAAATGGAGCAAACATTTATCTAAATAAGCCCAATAACTTTGTTAAATTGCAATCTTCGGTTGAACGTATATTGCAATTAAATTGGCAATATCACACGTCTAACCTTAACAAAGACACCTTTCTATTTCGCATATAGACCTTATGGATTTTAAACGAATATATTCCTCATCAAAAACATATATAGTACTATTATTCGTTGCATTTGTAATTATTCTGTTTACGGCGAGCATGGCATATTACCAAATTATGCGCATGCAAGATTTAGCCGAAAAAGTAGCCCATACGCTTCAGGTAAACAATGCCATTAGCGAACTCTCTGCTCATTCTACGCAAGCAGAATCAGAAGAATTCAGAAATCAGCTTCAAAAAATTGATGGAACGAACACCATTTTTGAAGACTACGTAAAAGAAGGGGAAACCATATTACATACACTTAAGGACCTTACTAAAGAAAACCCCTCCCAACAGACCCGCTTGGCTCCTATGGAAACCTTATTGGATTCCTTACATGCAGAACTTAGAAGTTTAGCAAACCATCCTGGTAACACCAGAATAGATATTGGAGAATCACAATTATCAAAGAAAACAAATATCAACTTTACGTTATACCGCATTCGGAACATACGAAACCAAATGTTGGCCGAAGAGCGTCTATCCATAAAAAACACAAGGGAGGAATATGATTCCAATAAATATTTAGCTCCTTTTACCTCTCTGTTACTTGCCTTCTTTGCCCTAGTTATTTTTGTACTCGCTTTTCTAAAAATATATAGGAATAAAGTACGTATTCGGCAATCAGAGAATTTTCTTAGGAGTGTACTTGCTACTACGGATAACATTGTAAATTACTATGAGCCTATCTATGATGAACAGAAGGCGATTATAGATTTTATAATAATATTTGCGAACGAATGTAACCGTGATTATTTAGGATTGGATCCGGAACATATTATGGACAAGCCTATTTCTGAGGTTTTCCCCTTTCTAATGCTTAATGGCGAATTTGAAAAATTGGTTAGCTGTTTCCAGCAGAAGGAAAAAGTAACCTTAGATCGGCAAATTTCCGTACAAGGTGAAAAATTATGGTTTAAATCGCTTATTACCCCCTTAGCGCAAGGAATAATGGTAACCGCACGTAATTCTACCGCAGAAGAAAAAGCAAAAGAGGAGCAGTTATTGCTCAACCAACGGCTAGAAGACCAAAATCTTAAACTTTTGGATAACCGTGCATTTTTGAACAATATTTTCAAGAGCATTTCTCACGTCGTTATGAATTTTGAAAGTATTAGGAACGAGAAAGATGAAATCACCGATTTCAAAATTCTATTCATCAATGATAAGATAACTCCAATTACCGGAGACCTTCCGGAAGATATAATCAATAAGAAGGTTTCCGAAATTTTCCCAACTATTTATGAATCTGAAATTTTTGGCTACTTAACAGGTGTTGTCCAAACTGGCAACCCTACATCCTATGAAGTACCGTATGAGGTAGAAGGTGCTTCAAAGTGGTTTAGCGCACGCGCCATTAAGTTAGGAGATGGTATTACTCTAACGACTAGGGAAATAACAGAAGAAAAAGAAAAAACAGACCAACTCCTACAGTTGAACGTACAACTTGAAACTCAAAACTCAATTTTTATAGATGCTGAAAATGTAGCCAATATAGGTAGTTACATTTGGTATTTGGACAATGGAGAGGCTTCTATATCAGATAATTTCTACCGTATCTTAGGGTATGAACCAAATACATTTAAGGTTAGCTATGATAGTTATAAACAGTTTGTTCACCCAGAAGATTTGGAAACATATAACCGTTTGGGTACTGAGACCATTGAACACGGAACATCTCAAGTAAATGGATACCGCATTATTACCAAGCAAGGAGATGTTAAGCATATAGAGCTTAATGGACGCGCACTTATACGTCACGGAAGAAAAGCTTCAGTAGGGGTGGTAGTAGATGTTACGGAAGAAAAACAAAACTCAGACCGTGTTGTATCCCTTAACCAAGAGCTATCCATACAAAACTCCATTCTTACAGATGCAGAGCGAATTGCAAAAATAGGTAGCTTTTTATGGTATGTAGGTACAGACGAAATTGAGCTTTCGGACAATTTTTACAGAATGTTAGGCCACGAACCCAAAGCTTTTAAGCCTTCATTAAAAGAATATGGTGAGTTTGTTCATCCTGAAGATTTAAAGACGTATCACCAAAGCATTGAAAAGTCTACGAACGAGCTAAACGTTACGGAACACAGGTACCGTATCATTACCAAAACAGGGGAGATAAAACACCTAAAAGTAAATGGGCAGTTTATTCAAAAAAATAATAAACAAGTTATGTCCGGTGTTGCTCAGGATATTTCGTTGAGTATTGAGGCAGAAGAGCAATTACGTGCCAGTAACATGGAGCTACAACATAGTAATGCAGAGCTGGAATCCTTTAACCGGGTTGCCAGTCATGATTTGCAAGAGCCCCTTAGAAAGACACAAATGTTCATTTCACGTATAGAAAGTACAGAGGCAGAGCACTTGTCCGAAAAAGGACGTGTCTATTTTAAAAAGGTGGTAAACGCTGCTTCACGTATGCAAGCTTTAGTTTTAAATCTATTAACCTATTCTAGAATTGATTCAAAACATGAAGATTTTGAACTTATAGATTTAAACCAAGTACTGCAAAAGGTAAAAGAAGATCTTTCTACAAATATTGAAAATACAGGAGCTAATATTAAAAGTGAAAACCTTCCTACTCTTAAAGGCGTATCCTATCAATTAGAACAGTTATTTAATAATCTCATCTCTAATGCGCTTAAATACAAAGTAGCAGATGTAACACCTTCCCTTACCATTCAGGCAGAGAAGGTACACGCCAAACAGATTCCCGAGGACTTCTTTAAGATGGCCAATACTTATTATAAGATTACCATCATAGACAATGGTATAGGTTTTTCTACAGAACATTCCGAAAAAATATTCGAAGTCTTCCAACGCTTGCACCAAAAATCAGAATATACGGGCACAGGTATTGGCCTTGCAATTTGTAAAAAGATTGTAGAAAATCATCGTGGTTTTATATACGCAACAAGCGAACTAGGTAAAGGCTCTGCTTTTATTTTTTATCTACCTGCATAATTAAGACGCTTCAAATTTCTTGGTTTCAGTTCTAAAACTCAACTCCCCTAGCATTTAGCATGGCTATAATTTATAGCTCCAAGCCTCCGTTTTTAGGACATTTTAACAGCATTTAGGCCCTAAACCCACAATTGTATAACACAATGCGAAAATTGTGTAACAGAAAAAGTGGGCCTCTCCCTGATCTTTGTACCAGAACAATAATACATCTGGTAACTATGAAAAATCTAATTGAAAAAGTATCCGAGCAGCTGGCCAGAGTAGGTCGTGTTAGATCAATTCATGATTTTTCACCTAACAACACAACGCCGGAAATTATGGAGATGACCAATAGTGGACATCACCAAATCCAAGGATAATCAGGTTTCAACCTAAAGAAGAAATTTACAACCTTAAACAAGAACACTATGACAACTATAACTTTATCATCTGCAGCTATTAAAAATATGTTTCAACAACTTCACCATAATTTTGGTGGTTCACTTACGGTAAACGTAAAAGAGCATATTTTAACCTTGGATAACGAACTAGGCCGAGGCCATATTAGAGGAATCACTTTTAAAGGTGGTATTTCATATTTAGAATTTGATATGGAATTCAATCAAGACTTTACCCTAATAACAGGATCTGAGGAAAATGCTCCTATTTGCTTTGCCTATTGCTCAGCAGGTAAAATAGCCCATAGCTTTAATAATGAAACCAAGAAAAACGTTTTAGAGAACTTTCAGACCGGTATTTTAACCAATGCCAGCCATACAGATAATGTTCTTTACTTTCAAAAGGACGTGCATGTAAAAACATCTTTAATTGTTGTTAGAACGGTAGCGCATGGCGAAACAGCCAAGAAAAACGGTCTTAATTACAGGCTACAAGAATTAATGTTGAATGGAAAGCCTGCTGAGAACACAATTTACATAGGCTCTTATAACTTAAAAATTGCTGACCAGATTGCACAATTAAAGGCAATTAAGCAACAAGGTATTGTACGAAGCTTATTAATTGAAGGATTAGTACATATGATATTGGCCTTAGAGGTACAACAACATACGGATGATCTAAAAAATAGAGAAAACCAGACAGGTAGTCTAAACATGAGAGAAATGGAATCTGTAAAAGAGATTTCTGACTTTGTTCACAACTACCCTGAAAGACAATTATCAATCTCAGAACTTTGTCGTAAGTCCGGTTTATCACCTTGTAAATTACAAGAAGGTTTTAAATTAATGCACGGTACAACAGTTACGGATTACATTAGAGAAGTCCGTATTGAAAAAGCCGAAGAATTAATAAAAAATACAGATTTAAATATCTCTGAAGTAGTATATAGCATAGGATTCACAAGCCGTAGCTACTTCTCAAAAATATTCAGAAACAAATACAACTGCAGCCCCAAGCAGTATAAAGATAAGCAGAATATAACCTCTGCATCTGCATAAAATATTCGTTAGAATAGTTTGGTTGTTGATAAAGCCGGCACATAGTTGCCGGTTTTTTTATGCTCAAATATGAAATCCGTAATGGATAATAAAGTTTAACCTAGCCCCTACTGTACTGCATAGAAAACCCAAAGTATACATCGCCGCGATAACATACTTCGGGTAAAAAATTAGTAGTCTCTACTCTACTTAAGAATTCCCTCCTATAGCCTTTTTGTTTAAACGGGTTTCCGCTAATTTCTCCAAAGTACTATCCGCATCATATTCTTCGTTAAGAGTTTCTTGCAAAGTCTTGGCTATATTTCTATACCCTAACTCCTTTGCAAACCTAACGGCCGCTCCATACCCGGAAATTTCATAATGTTGTACCCGTTGTATTTCTGCAATAAGACCCACGTCCATTAACTCATTATCCTCTTCTGCTTCGTCTATAAAATTTCTAGCTTCGCTAATGAGACTTTTCATAGCTTGGCATGTTTCTCCGTTTGGCGTAATATTCAACTCATTACAAATAGTTTCAATTCTATTTTTCTGCTCTTTTGTTTCCTTTAAATGGTTCTCAAAAGCCTGCCTTAATTGTTCATCACTGGTATGCTCCATTATATGAGGTAGCGCTTCAAGCAGCTGAATCTCGGCACTATATAAATCTTTAAGTTGATGCTCAAATAAGTCGTTCAACGTCTTCATATCTCTTTTCCTTACAAATTAATACTCCTTATTTTAACCTTAAAAATAAGAATGAACGTAATGTAAGACGACCTTTATAAAATAAAAGAGTACTCTAATACCATCCTCAAACGCCTATTTTAAATCATAATTTTTTGGAGTAAATAATAAATTTTTCAGGTCAACCAGCACAGCTATTCCACCTTAACTTGCAGTAAGAAACAAGAAAAAACACAATATTATGGAAGTTAAAGAAGCTGAAAAAACCGAGATAGGTATAAAAAAATCAAACCGTGAAGCTGTTGTAAAAATGTTGCGTAAATTATTGGCCGATGAATTTTTACTCTACACAAAAACCCGGAACGCACATTGGAACGTAGAAGGCATAGATTTCCACACTAAGCATGTATTCTTTGAAGAGGAATATGGCAAATTAGAAACCTTTATAGATGAAGTAGCAGAGCGTATCCGTATGTTAGGGTTCTATTCTCCGGGCACTTTAAAAGAATTCTTGGAGTTGTCCAATTTAGAGGAAAATAATCCGGATCAGACAGATAGTGCAAGCTTCATGACAGTTCTATTAAAAGACCATGATAAGGTAATCAAATTCATCCGAAAAAGTATTGGAGATAACGCAGAGGCACATAATGATGAAGGTACTGCCGATTTCATTACAGGAATACTACAAGCACACGAACAAATGGCATGGATGTTAAGAGCATCTTTAAAGCAATTCGATTAACAGCAATCTGAATTACATTGAGAGTTAAAACGGCGATTATTTCGCCGTTTTTTATGTTTTTATGAAATATCCGGTGGGGCGGTAATCAATAGTTTCATTCGTTTCCAAAAAAGAATTGAAGTGCGATTTGAATGCACGGTTAAATCGGCAAGCAAGAGGAGATTTCTTTTAAACTGCTCATACTCGTTCCTATTGGTTTCATTTTCCTCTAATGGATAATAGACCATACCCCAATTGGGAAAGTTACGCTCTCCTGTTTCTCCTTCTGATAAGAGGTAAACATTCTTGTGCCGCTTATCCTGTTTAATTATATCAAATAGATTGTAAATACTTTCCTTATCTCCCTCCAATATTTGAATAAATCTTCTCTTGTAAAAAATAAGACATCCCGTAATATCATTCTGGTCATTAAATGTTCTAGCCGTTTCAAGAATAGCTTCAATATCTAATACGGTCAACTCTTTAATTGCTCTAGACTCGTAAGTAAGTGTATGGATCATGTGGATACGGCACTGGTAAGCCAACAAAAATAGCACATATTTGCCACTATTTTTAGAACTCAAGCTAAAAACGTCCTGTTGTGTCCTGACCAAAAACCTTTACGCAATTTTTAAAAAGGATAACCAATAGCAAAATTGAAGATAAGGTTACCACTTCCTCCATCAAAAAATGGTGTTCTTAATCGCTCGCCTTCCGGATTGTAGGGTACTTGTAGCGGTGAAGCAAAATCAAATCGAATTACAAAACTTTGAATATCCACTCGAAGCCCGAATCCTACGCCTACACCTAACTCCCTCATCCAATCCGATCCAAACTTCCCTTCTGTGGTCAATTGTTGATTAAAAGCAATGGTTTCCTCTGACTCCGTTTCATCTATTTCTACCTCGTTGGTCAACCAAACATTACCTGCGTCTATAAAAAATGCACCTTTTAAATAGGACCAAATAGGAAACCTGTATTCTATGTTGGCTTCTAAACGCAAATTACCGGATTGATCAAAGTATGAACTGGTACTATCTTCTGCGCTACTAAATGTACCTGGGCCCAAACCTCTAATTGGAAAAGCACGAACACTATAAGGTCCTCCCGAAAAAAATTGCTTTACAAATGGTAAAGTAGATGAGTTACCGTATGGAATGCCCCAACCTGCGTACAAGCGACTTATCAAAGCACTTTCTTTTCCCCATTTTAAATAATACCTAAAATCAATATCTGCTTTTGCATATTGCGCATATTCCAATCCAAAAGCAGTACTTTTTCCTCCGTTCAACAGACTTAAAGTGTTACCGGCAACATCCAAACTTGTAGACACATAAATAGGGCGATCTTTATTTTGGTCTACTAACTCATTATAAGTAAAGGTATAATTGAGCCCTGCTATAAATTGTTGCTCAAAACTGCTCCGCAAAAATGCATTGTTATCTAGAATTTCCTCAAACTCCGCAGTAGTATCCGTGAGGTTCACATAGGTTATGCTAATAGGATTTAATTCGTGATACACAAATTTATTGGCATTCCAGGTATACCCAAAAGACCCATTAAACGAAGTAAGTGTGTATAATTTACTCCGCATTAAGATATCACCTCCTAAACTTATTTTAGTCTTGGGCACCGCATAATTAAATCTACTGGGTGAAAAAGGCACAAGCCGTGGCAACAACAAATCTGCTTTGAGTCCGCCTGCAATACTACTGAGTCCGGCATTATCCCCTCCTGACAATTGAGTTTCGTAGGCAAAATTTCCTGTTAAACTTAGCGTTTCACCGCCATTAAAAACATTACGATTATTATAGGTCACGGCAATTCCGGGACCTGCAAAACCGTTGGATTTGGTTACCGCTTGGAGTTCTGTGCGAATAGACCTCTTAGTTAATGGCGATAAGAAAATATCTGCATTTAAAGAGCCGGTATCATTGGTATTTGTAGTGTCCGTTTCATTAAAACGTATGTTCACGAACTTGTAACTCCCCAAAGCTGAAAGTCTATTGCTCGTTAAACGTGCCGTTTCAGAATTGTACTTCTGTCCTTTTTCAAAAAGAATATAGGGTTCCAAACGCTTGGGCTTGAAGAACTCTTCATCTTGAATAAAATAAATTCCGTTTTCCTCCGTCACCTCAGAGGGGCTTGACAGGGTATCTTGCTCAATGGAATAATTAGGATAGACCGCAATAGAGTCAATTGTATAGGGTATAATTGATTTCTGTGGTGTTCCCTTTTTCAGTCTTAGAAATAAGTCGAATTTTCTGTTATCATAGCGATTGGTATCGGCCTCAAAAATTAGAAAATCAGGATTAAAATTATAATACCCTCTACTCTTAAGATGGGTATCAATACGTTCTCGCTCATATTTTAAAAGCTCCAAATCAAAGCGCTCACCAGCTTTTAGTTTCGTATTGGACATTGCCAAGTCTATTTCGTCATAAATAGGTAGGCTATCCTTATCTATTTGCCATTGTTGTAATGTATAGGGCTTGGGCAGCTGCGCCGTATATTTTAACGAGGCATATTTTTTTGTACTGTCCATTTCGGAAGATACTTGGCTATAGAAAAATCCGCGATTGTCTAATCGGTTAAGCATCAACTCCTCTATTCTGTCAGGATTTACATCGCTCATATACACGGGTTCCTCACCAAACTTTTTATTCAGCCACTTGTTTAAAAAACCCGGTTTTTCCTTTTGCGCCTTATAATGATAATAGAGTCCCAAACGCATTCCTAGAACCGTAGAATTGGCTGTTGGTTTTAAAAGCGTGCCCAGCTCCTGCTCCACAGGTTTCAATGCCCGTTTTTCTTCTTCCGAATCTACTTTTATTTCTGCACCTGTAAACAACGTTTCATCCTCAGGAATATACTTCCCAACACTACATGCATAATGGGCCGCCAAACAAAGCAATATAAAAACTCTTGAAATATATGTGGTGTTCAATTTCATATTACTCCTCCTGATTTGGCTTTTCTTCCTCTTTATCAGCATCTGCTTTTGCTTTCTTTTCCTTGCCTTCCTTTTTCATAGGGTTGAACAATTGACTAAACTTGTTAAACTCCCTATTAAAAATAACGGCCATTCCGGTCACGATCAACTGACCGTCAATAATATTTTCATACTCACTTTTACGAAAACCACGTAGGCGGTATCTACCGTCTTTGGTGAGCAAATATTCCAAACTTACATTACCTATTATAGGTGTCTGTTCTTGTCCGGATTGTGCACTACCTTCTACATCTACCGCACTCCCCGCAGTGACCACCAAACGGTCATCAAAGAGTTTTTTCTTTGCGTTGATGTTCAGTTGGGTACGGTCTTGTGGACTATCACCTTGGTAATCCGTAAAGCTATCCAGGTCAAAATCTACCTCAACACCTGTATTACCAAAAACTTTATCAGAAAAAGCATTGAGCTCGCCAGACAATACTTTGTTCACATTATCTCTGGCAATAGCTGCCGTTCCTCCCGAACTTCCATCACTACCGGAATCTGGATAAAACCGATTCAATGCCAGTAATGAAAACACCTGTTTGTTCAATTCTGCCTCTTGCCCATTCAATTGTTGTACCCTACCATAAACAGCACCACTTAGTGCCCCCTGCTCGTCTTCCGGCATGTCCAGACCAAAAGATAGCTCGGGTTGCAAGAGTTCTCCATCTACATTCAAATACACCATAAACGGAAGCACTTCACGATATTTTGAGCTCACACTAATATCTTCTCCAGACGTTACAGTAGACATTAAAGGCTCTGCAGATGTCTCAATATTATAAACCGCTGTTACATCTAATTTTGCATCCATAGGGTCTCCCTGCCAAGTAATGGTGCTTCCCGGATTTATTTCAAATCGGCGTTTTACTAGATTGTAGAGATTAGTCTCATAATGTCCGGATTTCAATTCGTATCTACCGGAAAGGCTTATTCTGCCATTAGGTTCAATATTTAAGTTGAGAGCTGCATCTCCCGAAATGGCAAGGTTATCTCCTGTGCGCTCATCTATAATCACATGAAAATCTGCATCTTCTGCTATTTCCAAAACGGTTCTAACGTCCATTCCCTGAAAAAACGAAGGTGTCTCTTCTTGGTCATTCCGTGTTAAAATAGCATCCGGATTCTCACGATTAACGAAAAGCACAACTCCATCTCGCTCCTCAACATCCAATTGCGATTCTGGCACTACATACGTAATATCCGTAATCTTCCGGACACGCAGTTTACCGCTTACCTTTGGTAAATCTAAATCCCCTTCCACTTTTATATCCGCATCCATACTGGCCACACCATAATACAACTCATTGTCTTCTTTTGTAGAATTGAGCACTCTAAAATTTTCCGCATTCAGCTGTAAGTCAAAAGCAGGATTTAAAAGATCTTTGGTAAGGACTGACCCTTTCACGACAAAATCACTTCCATCGGCATCTGCTATTTGAAAATCATCAAAATAGACGCCTTCCGTATCCAGTTTTAGTTTTTCGTCGGTTATTTTAAAAACCGAATTCAATTCGGCCACATTAAAATCGACATCGGAAAAATTTAAAACCCCATCATACTCAGGCGAAGCCGTAGTTCCTGAGACGTTTATTTTTCCAGAAAATGCACCGTGGCTATCTTTAATTGCACCTTGGGTAAAGCCCTCCAATGTTTTCAGTTCTATACGGTTCAAGTCCAAATCTAAATTTAGCTTGGCCCCACTTTCGGCAGCTGCGTAATCTCCTTTTAAATCCAAATCCGCCCCACCCTCTTTTAAGGCGAGATTAAAATCGTAAGCTGCATTGCCTGTGGAATTAGCCCTTAGCGTCAGAGTCCCCAGAGGATTCTGTAATGCTTCCAAGGAATTGATTTTAAAATCGGCAATAAGACCTGTAGCTCCAAAGGGATTCTCAATAATCAAATCCCCCTTTACCAAACCAGAGGCCAGGGTTTCATCAGGATTCAAAAGACTCAAAAAAGTCTGTAGTTTAAAATTGTCGAACTTAATTCCTATATGTTCCTCTTCTTGATTGGGCAATTCATCGCTAAGTATTAATGATTGGTCATTTCGGGTGAAATTTACATTTCTAAATTTCAATAGTTTATCCCCAACAGCGATCTGATTATCTTCTGGTACAGACCATTTTTTCTTATTTAAAACCAAATTAGAAGGTTCAATACGAATATGCGTGGTATCTTTTAAAAGTGTCAGTTGGGACGAGATTTGTGCAATAGCCTCGCTATCATCCATAACTACAAAATCTAGAAAAAGCTTTTTGTTTTTTAGGTCGCCTTTCAAATAGGTCTTTTTTATAGCTACGGGACCGGATACAAGCCCTGCAAAACCAGCATTAAAATTTAAGTTGGTGGCATTGCCCGTAATTTTCGCATTCAAACTATCAACAGAGCTCCCTTGATAGGAAACAGAAGGCACATGTACGTTGGCATTGAGCTTTTTGGTAAGTGCATTAAAATCTGCATCGACCAAAACGGAATCTAACCGGTCCACATCTCGTAAAAATACTTCCGTAAGAAAAGGCGTTGGCGATAGTTTTACGTTCATTTTCACCTGAACAGAATCTGCCGTAGTCTCTGCAATGGAGTCTTTAAAATAGTTTTCGAATTGATATGTTAATGCATCGCTCAACCCTTTTGGCGAAGCATTGGATTTTAAATTTGCAACCAAGAAATCACTATCTACCGATACATCCGTATGGGTAGCATCAATAAAAGATTTTAAATTAACAGGGCCCATTTGGTATTGCTCATTATCATAAACCGCTATCCCATTTTCAATTTGCGCATCTATATGATACGCCTCTGCATTTCCTTGGAATGACGCTTTTAGCTGCAGTCCTGCTTTTATACTTTCTTTGGTGACTCCCAGCGCATACAAATCAGCTCCGATGACGTTTAAATTCAAATCCATAGTTGAATTAATGGAATCTAGAACCACTTTACTTTTTGCTGAAAAATTTAGATTATCATCTTTAAAGGCCAAGTCAATTCCCCCTTTTCCATTGTTAATCTCACCTTCCAGTTTTAAATCCGAAAAATCATAATCACTCAATGTCAACTGCGTAAAATCTGTTTTCAATTTTGCATCCAGATGGTTCATTGTTCCGCCACCTGAAACGTCCATAGTAAATGAAACGGCACCCAATTCCGGGTTATTCAAAAGTTTGTTCAGTTGTAGGCTATCTACCTTTACATTGCCATCAAAACGCATCTCTTGAATATCTTGATACTTGCCATTCACAGCAATAGTACCTTCAGGAATTTCCAGGCTTGCCTCCGCCGATAAATCATCTATTTTTCCGGTTGCAGCAGCGTTAATCGTTACAGTTCTGGGAAGCGAAATACCCAACTCTTGTTCCGAAACAAATTGTGCAATATCCTCTTTTACGGTATTCAGATTAATGGTATCAAAATTAAAATAGAGCGAATCGGGTTGCGTCACATTTTGGATGTTTCCCTGAGCAACGAACTGCGTTGTTTCGCCCCAATTCAATTGCATATTTTTTAAGTCGATTTTCTTTAAAGTACCTTTTAAAGCGACAGCACCCATAACCGGATGTTGCGCAGCCGACTGTAAATAGGCATTTTCAGCAAGTTCTGGTTGTAGCGTAAATGCATCTTTTAAGTTCAAATACACCTCTTGAAGCTTCATATCTACCTGCGTCTGCTCCGGAGTTTCAATTACTTTTTCTACAGAGGGGTAGTTCATAGTCATTTGCCCACCCAGGGAACTCTCGTTCACACGTAATTGCAAATTTTTCAACGCAGCAGAAGCGTCATCAATAGTTGCATTAAAAGTCAAGTTCTTCAATGCAACTCCACTTGCTTCCATAAAGGATAGGGCGGTAAGGTCCATTTTTACCTTTTGAGGCTCATAACTAATGCTATTCGCCTGAAGTTTAAAATTGGTCAATGAGATGACATTCGGGTTTATTTTCCCTTCTTCGGGTTTGGCGTCACCCATAGTATAATCCAGGGTATTGTCTTTAAAATCTATCTCATCTACGCGCACCATGAACTTTGGCCATTCAAAAGCGGCATTGGAACTATTTGTTACTGTAGAATCTGTTGTTGTAGCAGCAGGCAATTGTAATGCAACGGACGAGCCTTTTAACGCTATTCTATCTACAGCTATATCATTGGTAGCCAAATCGGCTTTTGGTAATTGCAGCTCAAAATCCTGTACGTTCAATTTCGCACGAATCGAATCTGGAACGGAAGAATAGTCTGCTTTTACATTTTTAAGCTGAAGACGGTCTACCGCCAAGAATGGCAATGTAGTCTGTGTAGTATCCTCAGTTGTAAAAGGTTTTGTTTGTTTGTATTGGATATTGGTATTTGAGACCTCCAGTTCATCGAGCTCAAATCGTAAATTTTCCAAATCGGTTTCGTCGGCATCCAAAATCAATTCCCCCAATTGAATGCGACTATCAATACCCAAAAATTGGTCGTCATAAACCAGATTAAAATCTTTGAAATCCAGTTCCCCAATACTAATTTGCATAGGTTCGCTAGCCGTTGTAGTGGTGGTAGTGTCCGCTGTGGCAAACGCATCTACGAGAAAAGTAAAGTTAAAATCTTCAGAAGATTCGGCTCTAGTGATGTGGGCTTGCAACCCCTCCCAAGTGGCAGATTTTAAATTGAGTTCATTACCAAAGATTAAAGGTGTTAAAGGCAGATTGACCTCCAAGTTTTTAGAATAGACCAAAGTATCTCCTTGGGTATCTTCCAAATACAGACCTTCCAAAAAGACATTTCCGGTAAACGTAAGGAACAAACGGTCTATCTCTACTTTGGTATTGGTCTTTTGTGCGACGTAGTTGGTCAGTTTACCCACAATAATATCCTGTCCCCACTGGCTACGGATAAAAAGCACTAGCCCCAAAAACAAGAACAGCACAACCAAGAACACCCGTCCTAAGCGCCGTAACCACCTATTTTTTCTTTTCTCCTTTTGCATGAACCGCAAAGATCAGTAATAAGCACATGATTTTTACGCTTTTAACAATCATATATTAACTTATTTACTACTGATGTTGTCTTTTTCCGCAATCAGTAGTATCAAACTGCGACACCCAATAAAATTGATAATCTGCTATCGATTAAGTTTTTTGATAATTCTAGCCAATCGCCGTGGCATTTCCATTGGAATTAAATGCCCTACTCGGCTTAAAGCTATTGTAGATGGGCTTGGTATAAACGGGAGGACTTCTTCATAGATAGCATCTGTAGAAATTACCGGGTCATCATGAGAGAAAATAACATCTGTTGGAATATCAAGGCCTTTAATACGTTCGGCAATATTGTTGTTCATACCTGTATTCAACCACCATTTCCAAGTCTCCTCCTCTATTCGTAATTGAGAATTAACAGCGTACAACAACCTTTTCTTTCCCAATTTCTTTTGTGTGGCACCATGTACGGTGTTTGCAGCTTCATCTCTGTTGGGATGGTTCAGCATCCGTTTGCGCTCATCATCGGACATATTTTCTATGGTTGGTGGCGATGGTGCGATTAGCATTAATTTTTTAGGCAGATTTGCGTTCTTTATTTGAGCCGCGTAAAGCACGAGTTTGCCACCCATAGAATGACCGCATAAGATATAATCTTTTAACTTCAACTCCTCTATACACACGTTTATGTACTGAGCCATTCCATAAATTGACGGTTCCGCTAGCGGTTTTGTTCCGCCAAAACCCGGTAGATTAAGCATAATACAGCTATACTTTTTTCCTAATCTTCTGGCCAACCACTGCCAACTGCCGGCATCACCACCAAAATAATGCACAAAGACGATAGTCTTCTTACCATTACCAATCCTTTCATATCTCAGTCCTGTGTATTCTTTCATCTAAAATTCTGTTAGCGACTCTTTTGTTAGCCTCAATTTTTTAAGTCTATTCCTATGCTTTTCAAACACAGTTTTCAGTTTGGAAGGCAAGAGCGAATCGGCAATAATGTAACCGGATTCCTGTAACACTCTCTCATCTTCTATTTGCAACTCCCTCCTAAAGGAATTGAAATTTCCACATGAAACAAGTGTATTATTATCATACCAGTTGGTTAAGGCCAAACATCTAGAAGACGGTACATACGGTATTTTCAAGGTCGGATCCAGAAAGAAGCTTACCAATTGTGTTTGCATCAATTCCATTTCATCAATTCTTGATACAATCATATCAGTACCAAAAGATAAATTGGGTCGCTCTTTTAAAGTTTCAAGATGGGGCAAAGCGCCATGCACCTTGTTGAAATATATTTTTACCTTCCTATAAATTTTGTAATGTAATTCCATAATCCTGTTCATTTAGTTCATATTTCGTTTTTAGAAGCGTACGCATCTTCTCTCTTAAATTTACGAAATACTTTGCAACATTACTAGTAGAACAGACCATAACGCCAATCTCTAACTGTTTTGAGACCATACTTTTAATCAAATCCAAAATATGCTAGATAATGCTTCTTTTTATTCACCACCTCTTGCCGGATAATCATTCTTTTCAATATAATCTATGGCGTTCAGTATGTCTTTCCAATTGGGGCGTGCAAAAGGCATGGACTGTATAGCACTTGCATATAAAGTCCCATCCGGTCTCACCAGAAAAACACCTGGTTCCGAAAACGTATCGGGTTCTGAATCCTTAACTGCCTTAGAAACGAACAACCCCCAGTTCCGGGCTTCTTCAATAGGTAATCCATAAGCAATGGGCAGTTCAGGAACATCCCATTCCTTACCTGCTTTTTTGGCACGCTCTTCACTATCACTACTAACAGCTACCACATGGGCTCCCCTATCCGCAAAGTCTTTCAACTTTTTTGCTAGCTCTTCAAGGTAATTCTTACATACCGGACAATGCAATCCTCTATAGAAAACAAGAACTGTAAAGGATTTACTCTTTTGAGCGGACAAATTCCATTGCGTATCGTTAATAAGTGGTAGTTCTAAATCAGGCACTTCCGTTTTCGGCTTTATCATTTTATATTTTTTAATTCTTCGTTTAATAAATAGACAATTACATCAATTGCCGTCTTCTCCAAAATAACAACTACCACTTTCCGAAAGTAGGCTTGATACCTAAAATTTATGCCGCAAAAACAAAACCGAAGCCTCTGGTAGCAACCACATTACATTTCAACTGCATTGAGCTATCAATTTTATGTATTGGGCAATCCCAGCTGCACTCGCGAATGTAATTTTAGAATCTAATCCGTAAGACATGCAAAAACCAAATAAAAGACTCCAGAACCAAACCTGTATCATAACAGGATCAAGTGGTGGTATTGGAGCAGCTGTAGCAAAAGCCATGGGAACCGAAGGCGCCAATATTGTGGTGAACTATAGAAGCTCTAAAGAAGGGGCGGAAGAGGTAGCCGATTGGATCAACAATAATTCCAGTTGCGGTGAAGCTATTGTTCTTAAATGCGATGTAAGTAAAGAAGAGGATGTAAAAGACCTATTCAGAAAAACGATTGCCCATTTTGGAACCGTAGATGTATGTGTGGCTAATGCAGGCCTACAAATAGACCATCCTTTACATGAAATGCCTTTGGAGGCCTGGAAAAAAGTGATCGATGTAAATCTTACCGGGCAGTTCCTATGTGCCAAAGAGGCCCTTAATGAATTTTTAAGACGGGGTATGCGAAAAGAGGTTTCCAATTCTTTGGGAAAAATCATTCATATGAGCTCGGTACATGAAGAAATACCCTGGGCGGGACATGCCAATTACGCGGCTTCAAAAGGTGGGCTATTAATGTTGATGGAAAGTATCTGTCAAGCCTATGCTCCCCATAAAGTACGGTGCAATAGTATTGCTCCCGGGGCTATTAAAACCGATATTAATAAGGATGTATGGAGCACGGAACAAGGCAAAGAAGATATGCTGAAACTGATACCCTACAAACGTATTGGTGTACCCGAAGATATTGGAAGTGTGGCCAGCTGGTTGGCATCAGACGAGTCAGAATACATTAACGGAACAACCATTTTTGTAGATGGGGGAATGACTTGCTATCCAGGGTTTACGACCAACGGATAAGACAAACATTAAATTGAAAATTACGAATCAAAAAAAAAACAATGGATTTAAAAATAAAAGGAAAAACAGCGCTCATAACAGGAGGGGATTCCGGACTAGGTATAGAAACCGCTAAGTTTTTAGCACGGGAAGGTGTAAATATTGTGCTTTCCGATAAGGATAATGGCAAAAAACTGGACGATGCTGTAAAACAGATTGAAAAAGATGCAAAAGACGGTGCCAAGATAATGGGCATAGCTGCTGATATTTCTAAAAATCAAGAAGTATTGGATTTAGCCGAAAAAGTCCAAACCGAATTTGGTGGTGCACATATCATTTTTCATTCCGCTGGAGCTCGTGGTGCGGCCGGTGATTTTCTAGAACTGACCGATGATGATTGGATGAAAACCATTCAAGTAGATTTAATGGGTGCAGTTCGTGTAGCACGTGCATTCGTACCTCAAATGCAAAAGCTAAAATGGGGCCGTATGGTCATGGTGGCTAGTGAAAATGCCTTTCAGCCTTATGTAGAGGAGAGTCCATATAACGCGTGTAAGGCGGCTATTGTTAATCTCTCCAAATGCTTGTCCCGTTCGTACTCCAAAGAGAACATTTTGTTCAATTGTGTTTCACCGGCCTATATAGAAACTCCTATGACGGATGCCATGATGGAAGAACTCGCTAAAGAAAAGGACATTTCGGTAAAAGAAGCCGTAGAGTGGTTCGTAAAAAACAAAAGACCACATATTGCCATGGAGCGCAGAGGAAAGCCAGAAGAAGTAGCTGCCATTGTAGCGTTCCTATGTTCTGAGCATGCCAGTTACGTAAACGGAACCAATGTCCGCATTGATGGAGGTGCCGTAGAATCGGCTTTCGGTTGATTTACAGAAACACGAATTCATAATTTAAAAATCTAAAGAAAATGGAGAAAGAACGCAGTACTTGGAAAAACGCATTACACGAATTAATAACCGAAATGGTAGCCGCAGAAAAGGTGTATGGCACTTTAATACAATCGGACCGCTACCCTACCTATCAAACCTATTTTAAAAAACGCCATTTTGAACAAGGGGATTTCACCAAAATTCTAACGGACGAATACCATGCCGTAACGGAGCGAAAACTAATTGACCCTTTCACAACGGACCAACCTATATTTAAACCAATGGAAAGGCAACTCTTAGAAGAAAACCTAACGGATGCACAGGTTAATGTCTTGGTTACCGATAAAGAACAAACGCTCGTGTTGCAGTACCAAAATATTTTAGCCTTTAGCGGAATGCCAAAGACCACGAATGCGCTGTTGCAATCACAGGCAGAAGATATAAACAGCACACTACAAAAGCTACGGATGGACTACAACACCAAATATAAAACAGGTCCTGTAAAGACCTCATAAACTAATTTATATGAAAAACATACTAAAAGCCATTTTGGCCGGTTGGGGCGCCAAAAAAATAGGAGGAGGAAAATGCGGATGTATTGGAAGTGTAGTGGTATTTATTATTCTCTACTGGATATTGGGCTACGTTATTAATTAGTAATTAGCTATTGCGTCAATTTTGATGTTTTTTGAATCAATATACATCAAAGAACTATCGCATATTTGTAACTCATAAGTAGGTTGAATCCCTATTTCATCTTTGAAGTAGGTATGATATAACTCGGGAAGGGAGCGTTGGGGAACGCTCCCTTTTTTTATGTCCACTCTTGAGGTTTCAAATGAGGATATTGTTTTACGTTCAAATGTGTTAAAATTTCATTTTTTGGAGTCAAAAACGTCCTTAGAACTACTGCATCTTTGTAACTCATAAGTAGGTTGTTTATCTATTTGATCTTAAAATAGATACTATATAACTTCATAAAGGGAACGTAGGGGTGCGTTCCCTTTTTTATTTATCAATTCGGACTTTTTAATAAACATACACCCCTCTGTGCTACCGTTTTAAAATATGCTATTCTTAAGCTATTTATTATAGAATCATCAAAATTTCACCTTACAAACCTGCACATTCGTAATAAACTATAAAACAAACACCTAGTCATACTTTTTAGGCACATAACAAAGCGACTAATACATGTAAAATTCAAAATTCAAGGCTTAAATAATTTTATAGAAAAAATTGCAAATTTAGGAACGCTCCGTAAACCCTGAAAACATTACAACCACTTGCAATTTAGAGATTTAAAATCGATTCTATGAGCATGAGATAATGATTAAATAACACTTTTAATTTTGGCTGTACTACCCTAAATCCTATATTTGCGGCTGCATTTACTAACCTCCCCCAAAATAAAAAACGCCCTACAGCGCTAGATGTAAAACATTATTAAACTTGTAAACCTACTGTAATTATGTTATTGCCATTTAGTCAATTCTTACTAGCGAAAAATTTTGGAGATGCTGTGTGTTTTTTACGACCAACGGCTTTAAATCCTAGGACCGTTTTACTACCCTTAATACACAGCGACAGAGGTGATAAAAAGCTTTAAAAATTCCGACTGGGTCATACCAATATCTATAGTGGTACACCTATGTATCATAAATGGGTTTCTTTTTTTCTTAACACCGGAAACCTATACCAATGTATATTACATTTTACATTACAATGTTTCTTGGTTGCTTATTACGTATGGATTAAGTTATTACACCCGAAAACGTAAGGAACGCTTCTTTACCAACATTCATATAGTTGTTCAGCTCTACTTAATTTATGGTCTTGCCTATTTCGCATTATTTGGTATAACTGGTAGAATATATGAATCGTTGGAACAGCAACTGTTCATTTACCTTATAATCTGTACTGCACTTACGGTCTATCGTGTCATTTTCTTTTGGTTACGAAGAAAATACCGCTTGTGGGGTGGAAACTCAGTAAAAGCTGTAGTTATTGGGCGTGATAAAAACCTTAAAAAAATAAGACACGTCTTTGATGATGCAGAATTAGGGTACCGCTATATGGGGTATTTTGATGATAAAAAATCAGGTAGCCCTACCTATCTAGGTCCCGTGGTAGACTGCTTTCTTTACATCCTAGAAAACAATATAGACGAAATCTACCTTGTTGCCTCCAAGTTCAATAATAAGGAGCTTCGTAACCTTATTGACTTTGCAGATAACAACCTCATCCGGGTAAAAATTATTCCAGACAACAAGGAAATATACTCTAGGGGTATGTTTATAGAATTGTATGATACCGTACCCGTACTCAACCTTAGAAGAGTGCCATTAGACACGCTATTTGCACGGGTAGTGAAGCGTTCTTTTGATATTGCTTTTTCATCTTTTGTTATTATAGCTTTCTTATCCTGGTTGGTTCCCATAATGTTCGTTTTAATAAAATTGGAATCTCCCGGAAAGCTTTATTTCAAACAAAAAAGGCATGGTTTAAGGCGGCAGACGTTCTGGTGTTACAAATTCAGGTCTATGCGCCCCTCCAAGGATGCCGATTCTAAAATGGCGACAAAAGGTGATATGCGTGTAACTCGTGTGGGCCAATTTATCAGAAAGACCAGTATAGATGAACTGCCCCAGTTCTTGAATGTATTTCTAGGAAATATGAGCGTAGTGGGCCCCAGACCGCATATGGAATCGCACACCTATGACTATGAAGTATCTGTAGACAAGTATTTGGTACGCCATTTTGTAAAACCAGGTATTACAGGTCTTGCCCAAACAAAAGGATACAGAGGTGAAATTTCAGAGAAAAAAGATATTCTAAATCGTACCAAACTAGACATTTTTTATGTAGAAAAATGGTCCTTACGACTAGACATAAAAATCATCATACAAACAGTTATCAATGCCGTGCGTGGGGAAGAAAAAGCGTATTAACTCAAAAAACAGTACTACGCTTTCCTGCTTTCAAAAAATATTTCCATTTAACCAAAGCTATAACTAGAGCCACATACTTCACTATGTTGCACTAGAAACTTCTTAACCATATTTTTTGAATCGCCCTCAAAATCGTACTTTTCATGAACGATTGGTATAGGCTATGGGCATAAAACAAAAATTGTTTACTGATTTTCAAGAAGTTTCCGCGAAAGCGTGGAAACAAAACATTCAATATGAATTGAAAGGTGCCGATTATAATGAAAAATTGGTTTGGGAATCCCCAGAGGGTATTAAAGTAAAACCCTTTTATCATGCCGATGATTTGGCAAGTCAAAAACAGTCTTCGCCAACAGCTCATAACAATTGGCTCATAACGCAACATATTGTAGTTCGTGAGCTTTCTTTGGCGAACAAGCATGCGATTAGCGCCATTGCCGGTGGTGCAGAAAGTATACGGTTCACCTTGCCTTCGCCAGATACCGATCTAAAAGCACTACTCAAGGATATCGATTGCCAATCGGTTGCTATTCATTGTCAATTTGAAAGCGCTTCTACTGAAGACATCCAGAAACTGACACACTTGTTATCCCAAGAAAATTCTCCTATCTCATTTCACATGGACCCTATTGGGCATCTCGCAGCTACGGGGAATTGGTTTACGAATATGGCCGAGGATTTTGAAATCCTGTCACAACTGTTGCAAGTCACTCAAACGCCATCGCCAAAAAATGTGGTTACCGTAAATGCAGAACTGTACCAAAATGCGGGGGGAACCATGGTGCAACAACTCGCCTATGCTTTAGCCCATGCCAATGAATATTTGCATCGCTTTGGTTCAAAATTAGAATCCATTACCTTTAAAATGGCCATGGGCGGCAACTATTTTTTTGAAATCGCCAAAATACATGCCCTACGAAAACTCTGGAAATTACTTGCTGCAGAATATAATATTACCGCTCATTGCCACATAGAAGCAACACCTTCCAAACGAAACAAGACGCTCTATGATTATAATATGAATATGATCCGCACCACTACGGAATGTATGTCCGCTATTTTGGGTGGTGCCGATAGCGTTTGTAACCTCAACTATGATTTTATCTATCATAAGAACAATTCATTTGCGGAACGCATCGCTAGAAATCAATTGCTACTCCTTAAAGAGGAGAGTTATTTTAAATCGCTACAAAACCCCGCAGAAGGCTCGTATTACATAGAAAGTCTAACGGACCAACTGGCGGAAAAAGCGCTTATACTCTTTAAAGATATGGAGGCCAACGGCGGATTTCTAAAACAGCTAAAATACCACACCCTTCAGAAAAAATTGAGGGAAAGCGCCCAAAAAGAACAGGAGAAATTCAACAGCCAAAAAGAGGTCTTGGTAGGTTCCAATAGATACTCAAGTTCTGATGATCGTATGAAAAACCAATTGAAGAAACCTCCTTTTGGTACACGACGAAAAGAAAAAACCTTGATTGAACCTATTTTAGAAAGTAGACTGACGGAAGCCCTAGAGCGGGAACGACTTAAAAATGAAGGTTGGCAGGGCTAAAAACCGCCCAGACTTACAGATGTACGTTACATGAGAAAAGACTTTCAACATATTGCCTTTAATAAAACGGCTACACAGCCGGACACCTTGCTAAATGAGGTGGATTTTGAGCACCTGAACTTTGCTGCCGGAAGACCTCCTTTTTTACGTGGCCCGTACAGTACTATGTATGTACAACGCCCGTGGACCATAAGACAATATGCGGGATTCTCTACCGCAGAAGAGAGCAATGCCTTTTACAGAAGAAACCTAAAAGCAGGTCAAAAAGGACTTTCCATTGCTTTTGACTTGGCAACACACCGTGGGTATGATAGTGACCATGACCGTGTGGTGGGCGATGTAGGCAAAGCTGGTGTGGCCATAGACACGGTAGAGGACATGAAGATTCTCTTTGATGGTATTCCGTTGAATGAGATGTCCGTTTCCATGACTATGAACGGGGCCGTGCTTCCTATTATGGCTTTTTATATTGTTGCCGCAGAGGAACAAGGGGTTTCTTTAAACCAACTGACCGGAACCATTCAGAATGATATTCTAAAGGAATTTATGGTGCGTAATACCTATATCTACCCGCCTGCGCCTTCCATGGCCATCATCTCGGATATTTTTAGGTACACCAGCGAATATATGTCCAAATTCAATAGCATCAGCATTTCCGGCTATCATATGCACGAGGCAGGCGCCACGGCAGAACTGGAATTGGCATACACCTTAGCAGACGGACTGGAATACATTCGTACAGGTCTAAAAGCGGGACTTGACATTGATAGTTTCGCACCTAGGCTTTCTTTCTTTTGGGGTATTGGCATGGACCATTTTACGGAAATTGCCAAACTTAGGGCAGGACGTCTTTTATGGGCAAAGCTGGTAAAACAGTTCAACCCAAAGAACAACAAATCCATGTCGCTCCGTACGCACTGCCAGACCAGTGGGTGGAGCCTTACGGCACAGGACCCGTTCAATAATGTGGCACGCACTACTATTGAAGCCCTATCCGCCGTATTGGGAGGTACCCAAAGTTTACACACCAATGCGTTAGATGAAGCTATTGCTTTACCTACTGATTTTTCCGCCCGTATTGCGCGTAATACCCAACTATTCCTGAAAGAAGAAACAAAAATCACAAAAACGGTAGACCCTTGGGCAGGCAGTTTTTATGTAGAACAACTAACGGAAGATTTGGTTCATAAAGCATGGAAACTCATTGAAGAGATTGAAGAAATGGGCGGTATGACCAAAGCTATTGAAGCGGGCATACCCAAAATGCGCATTGAAGAAACGGCAGCAAAAAAACAGGCGCGGATAGATAGCGGTCAAGACACCATTGTTGGCGTAAACAAATACCAAACAGAAGACGATGATGGCCTTCAAATTCTGGAGGTCGATAACAATGCTGTACGTAAAACTCAACTAGCCCGTCTTCAACAGGTAAAACACGAGCGCAACGAAAAAAACGTAGCGCAAGCACTCCAAGAACTTACCGCTGCCGCACATCAAAAAATGACGACATCAAAAGAAGTTACTTCAGATGAAAATTTATTAGCTTTAGCAGTAGAAGCCGCTAGACACCGTGCTACTTTAGGCGAAATAAGTAGCGCCCTAGAAACGGTTTTTGGCAGGTACAGAGCAACTATTCAATCTATTTCAGGGGTGTATTCAAAAGAAATAAAAGAAGACGAGAGTTTTAAAAAGGCATCTAAGCTTTCAGACCTGTTCGCCGAACAGGAAGGCAGGCGTCCTCGTATTTTAGTTGCAAAAATGGGGCAAGATGGGCATGACCGTGGAGCAAAAGTAATTGCAACGGGCTATGCGGATTTAGGTTTTGATGTAGATATAGGCCCACTCTTTCAAACTCCGGCAGAAGTAGCTAAACAAGCCGTAGAAAATGATGTACACATTCTGGGCATTTCTTCTTTAGCAGGCGGACATAAGACTTTGGTTCCCGAAGTTATTTCAGAATTAAAAAATTACGGCCGTGATGATATTATGGTAGTCGTGGGTGGTGTCATTCCCAAACCGGACTATCCCTATTTATTTGACCGTGGCGCCATTGCCATATTTGGTCCAGGCACAAAAATTACAGAAGCTGCTATTCTTATTCTAGACATTTTATTGGACGCAGAATAACATCCTACATTTGTTATGAACAATAGACCACACTTCATTCTTAACTAGAATTTTGATACTCAGCCGTATAGAATAATGAAAAAGGCAATTGTTAACTTCCAAGCCAATAGGTAGTAAAAGGACTACATTTTTAACTTCTTCTTAACACCATGGTGCCTATAATTTAAAGTATATTTAAAAGACCAAACCACCTATTAACATCGTTATTTTGATACCAAACCACACAAAATACGAGAACAATTAGCTATTGATGGGAAGAAAACTAATCATCACATCGGCAGTGTTGTTCTTAATTACCTGTATTATAATTTGGAACCTATCCCTCCAACGCATAGATCTTTTTCATAAGAATATTACGTTAGTTGAAGAGATTACCGCCAAAAACAAGCTCAAAGACGCAGAATCGCGTCTTTATGAGCTATACAGTATCAGTAAGAAAAATGTTGTCTTTTTACGAGATCTCATAGAGTTAGACCTCAAAACAAACACGCCTTTAGAAATTCCGCAGCAGAAATTAAGTTACTTTCTTAATATAGACCCCAACTATTTTCAGGCCAGGTATATAGATATAAAAGGCATGGAGGTGATAAAGGTGGAAAGCAAAGACAGTTCCGTTGGCTCTTCCTTTCAATTTAAAGGCAATAGGGAATATTTTAAAAAGACTTTAAACTTAAACAAAGGAGAGGTATACGTCTCCCATATGAATCTCAACATTGAAAACAACAAAGTTGAAATTCCGCACAGACCTACCATACGTTTTTTCACGCCCATATTTATTGATCAGACGCTAAATGGCATTGTTGGCCTTAATTTAAATGCTAAAAACTGGCTAGATAGTTTTAAAGGAGAAGACATTACATTTCTCAACTCTAAAAAAGAGATTTTTTATAGCGATAGCGGAGACCAAAAACTATATATTCCTTCCACTACTGATCTTAACCAAAAAGACCCCTTTGGAAATGCTCTTTATTATAAAAGACAGATAAGTCTTGAGGGCAATCAACTTTGGACCATATATACTAAGCTGGATAATCTTTCCATCCAAAAACAACTGACCGAATATAAAAAGTCTACCTATACCACAGCCACTATTTTAACCGTTGGAGTGGTACTGTTCTTGTGTATTATTTACTTGCTTTATAAAAAGAACACCCGCATAGATTCCTTAAATCAGACCATAAAAAATAGGCTGAATGAGCGCGATACCCTTTTGAAAGAGATACACCATAGGGTAAAAAACAACTTACAGGTCATTACCAGCCTCCTTAGCTTGCAGTCTAGTTTTATTAAAGACGATAAAATAAAAGGGCTTTTCAGGTATAGTCAATACCGCATCAACTCCATGGCCATTATTCATGAAATGTTGTACCGTTCCAAAGACCTTAGCCGAATAAACTATGGCGATTACGTACAGCAATTGGCCACTACCCTAGTCTCCTCAATGAAGGGGTCGGACAAAAAAATAGATTTAAAAATCGAGGCAGAAGAATTGCACCTAAATCTAGATACTTCGGTGCCTTTAGGACTTATGATCAATGAAATTATTACCAATTCTTTAAAATACGGATTCAAAAATAAAAATGAAGGTCACATTGCAATCAAGTTTGAAAAATTGCAATACCCCAACTTCCTATTACACATTGGAGATAATGGTACCGGTTTTTCAGACGAAATAGATTTTAGGAACACCAAATCCTTGGGGCTAAAATTAATACACATGCTAACCCTACAATTAAAAGGAACTATAGAGAAAGACAATACTGAAAATGGCACGCACTATATAATAACGTTTCAAGAAATTGAACAGATATCCTAACGCTATGCAACTAAAAGTCCTAATCGTAGAAGACAATCTAATCATTCAGATGTTTATAGAGCATATTATTACCAATGCAGACCATACGCATGTTAGAACGGCGGACAATGGAGAAGACGCCCTTTCTATTGTAGAACAGTATATGCCAAATGTAGTTCTATTAGACATTGGCCTTTCTGGAGGGTTAAACGGAATTGAAACCGCTGCAATACTCAAAGAGAAATTCAATATTCCCTTTGTATACATAACAGGAAATTCAGATTACAGTACTTTGGAGAATGCCAAAAAAACCGAGCCGTTACACATTCTTAGAAAGCCTATAGATGAGCATGAGCTGAATAAGGAATTTGGAATCATACGGCAAAAGCTATTGGAATCTAAACTAGAAAGCTCGGAATAAGCTGCTTTTAAGAAATTGAGCTTACACCTTTTTCAAACAGCAAACACTTTAAAAACTAGCACCTTACACTCGGTCAGCTTATTTTTTTAGGTCTACAACCTATTTTTTAAACGCAAGAGGGTTCTTTTTCTAGAAAAAAATATATCTTTGCACCGCTTTAAAAATGGTGGCATAGCTCAGCTGGATAGAGCACCTGCCTTCTAAGCAGGCGGTCCTAGGTTCGAATCCTAGTGCCATCACTTTAAGTTAGAAACCACGCCCATTTCGGCGTGGTTCTTTGTTTTATGGAAAGATGCAAGACCAACAGTCTTGTAATCTTGGAATAAGACGAAGAACCAGAGCGATAGCTCGTGGTTTATAATTTGCAACATTGAGCCGCCTAGGAACACCGGAAGGTAATCCTAGTGCCATCACTTTAAGTTAGAAACCACGCCCATTTCGGCGTGGTTCTTTGTTTTATGGAAAGATGCAAGACCAACAGTCTTGTAATCTTGGAATAAGACGAAGAACCAGAGCGATAGCTCGTGGTTTATAATTTGCAACATTGAGCCGCCTAGGAACACCGGAAGGTAATCCTAGTGCCATCACTTTAAGTTAGAAACCACGCCCATTTCGGCGTGGTTCTTTGTTTTATGGAAAGATGCAAGACCAACAGTCTTGTAATCTTGGAATAAGACGAAGAACCAGAGCGATAGCTCGTGGTTTATAATTTGCAACATTGAGCCGCCTAGGAACACCGGAAGGTAATCCTAGTGCCATCACTTTAAATTAAGAAACCACGCCCATTTCGGCGTGGTTCTTTGTTTTATGGAAGGATAAGGCTAATAGGTTTGTGGTAAATGAAGTTGTAAAGAGAGACTCTTATACACTTGCATAAAAACTAACTCATATATAGCTCAAAATTAGATGAAATTTGAGCTATAAAAAACAAGGTTATAGCTCATGGTTTCTCATTTGTACTATTGAGCCGCTTAATAAAACCAAAGTTAATCCTAGTGCCCGCCCCAAAACATATGGACTTCCGAGATATTGAAAGCTTGTTTTCAGCACTAAGCAACAGTTACACTCCGTTTATTTTTTCCATACGCTCTCCAGCCCTGTTGTTTACTACAATATTACCCCATACACCTACGTTGTTTTACCTCATACAAAACAAATTAAAAATTAACCAAACCCATTTTTTATTATGAAACGTACCCTTTTATTGTTCACTGCCGTTCTCTCATTAGTTGGATGCAGTAAAGACGAGGACAACGAAAATTTATCCAATCTAAGTGAAACGGAACAGAGACTCATTGGCACTTGGAATACCAACAAAGATTTTACGGGTAACACCTACTCGTATAATGAAGATGGAACGGCTGTTTATATAAATGATTACGGTGGTGATATTACCATATATGACGGTTTTTGGGATGTTACCGATGGAGATGTACTCATTGAGTTTTATCCGGATGCCGATGAAACTACCGAGAATTGGCAAGAAAACCCCACTTTAAAAAATAAAATTGAATTTCTTGATGACGACTACACCTTAAAAGAAACGGATTTCCATGATGACAGCAGAGTCAACGCTATGTATAGGGAAGGCCTTAAAGAAGGTCAAAAAGTTACTGAGCAACCTTACCTTATTGAATTTAAAACAGGAGAACTAGCCGAATACGTTAGCGTATTTGCCACGATGCACCTTTATGATTCCGAGGGAGTAAAATCTACTGTTTACAAAGACATAAACAGAGAAACAAAAACACTTACCCTTCAGGTACCTGAAAACATATATCGGGTTGAGTTAGAATTCTATATTGAAGATGCATCTACCGTAGAAATGAAGTTTTACGGCACAAACGATGAAAACACAATCCATGAAGAAACTATAAACGACCAAGAATACACTTACGAATATATTTTTTAAGGTCGATTATAACCCTGCATCTGAAACCAAAAAGGCTTCCAAGAAATTGGAAGCCTTTTTTTATGGTCTTTTTCGTGTAAACGTAGATTTACACGTATACCTTCATTTGATTACTTTCTAGACGCCTTATTTGCTTTTTCAACGTTACCCCTACATATAAAAAAAGCGCCCTTTTGGGCGCTTCATTCGTTACGACATACACGTATTGTATGGGATTTTATCGTGCTATACTGGCTTGGTCTATTTTTTTGCTTTTTCGTTACCGTACATATAGCCATACTTAGAACCATACGTAGCATCTGCAATCTTAACGTCGTTCAACAGGAAGCTCATATTCCTTAATTTTCCTTCTGCTTTTGCTTCCAAGGCAAAATCCAGGACTTTCTTTTCGGTTTGGCCCGCGCGGACAAGGTAAAGCGTTAGATCCGCATACTTACTGATCAAGAATGTATCGGCAAGGATCATGGCCGGGGCGGTATCTACAATTACATAATCATAGCTGCTTTTTAGCTCTTCCAACATCTCACCCATTTTATCTTTTCCTAATAACTGTATAGGATTAGGCGGCACAGGGCCAGAGGGCAATACCTTTAAGTTTTTGTTCAGGCTGGAATCTTCCAAATAACTGGACAGTTCTGTATTGGAACTTGCCAAATACGTACTTAATCCCTCCGTACTTATAGGTTTGTTTTCATGTCTGTGCAGTTGTGGGTTTCTTAAATCTCCTCCCACCATTACCACACTTTTACCGGACTCTGCCAATATTAAGGCCAGATTAATAACGGTAAAGGTTTTTCCCTCTCCCTGTGCGGAAGAGGTAACGTAAATACAGGAACCTTTTCCAGAAGCGCCCGTATCCGGCATGACATAATTAAGATTGGCCCGTAAAATACTAAAGGACTCCGAAAGTACAGACCTTTCGTTTACTGAAACTACTGTAGACTCTGCGGCCATTACATGAGGTATTTCACCCACTACGGTCGTTCCTTTGGCAACATCTTTTAGCTCCTCCCTAGAATTTATCTTGTTGTTTAAAAACTTATTAGCCGTAATAATAAGAAACGGAATAAATAGACCTCCTAATAGGCCTATTCCTAAAACCACTTTTTTGTTAGGGGAAATAGGAGCATTTAAACTGTACGCCTTATCCACTATTTTTGCCTTAGGTGCCTTTGCCGCTAGAGATAAGGAATTTTCCTCTCGTTTTTGCAACAAGAACAGATACAGTGCTTCTTTAATATTTTGTTGGCGCTCAATACCTCTAAACTCACGTTCTTGAGACGGTACTTCAGAAATTTGGGAGCCCAAAATACCGGCCTGGCGGCTTAAATTGTCTTTTGTGATCAAAAGGTTGGAACGTCTTCTTCTCAAACTTTCACTAATGTTCTCCTTAATTTCCTGTAACTGATTCCCCAGATTTACCACCAAAGGGTTGGTTTCCGTTGCTCCTTTCAACAGACGGTTTCGCTCCAACACTAGCTGATTGTATTCATCAACCAACTGCACCATTCCCGATTCCGCCACACCCATATTCGCTGGCAATAAATTCAATTTATTAGAACCAACATGCTCAATCATGGCATTGGTCATTTCCAGTTCCGTCAACACCTCTTGTTGCTTGTTGTTGTAGTCACTAACATTTTGGATGATGATTGAGGATTCCGCTTCAATATTCGTTAACATATTGGAAGTTTTAAACTTCTCCTTGCCTGTTTCAACCGAATCTAATTCCGAGTTTATAATACTCAATCGTTCATCAATAAAAAAGGCCGTATTTCTCGCAATCAGATTTTTATCCTCAATAGCCTCTTGGTTGTACTCAAAAATCAATTGATCCAAGATGTCCTCTGATTTTTGGCGAACATTCCCCTCTATGTTCAATTCAATCATTGTAGAGTTTTCATCCATTAGGGCCACTTCTAGCTGCCCTCTTTGAGCTGAGGCCACCTGATCTACCAAATAGAATTGTACCTCCACATTCATATCCAAGTCCAAATCCTCCGTAGCCAAGGTATCCAATACCACATTGGATTCTACGACAAAATCGGCAAAGCCCATTTCAATAATATCGCCCAATTTGTGGGTTGCCTTGTAATCACTCTCCGCTTGCTCTATGGTTACCGTATTTTCATCTACCTTTTGTATCTCCAACACATTTTGCTCTGCCAGCATAGTTTTTTGCAACGCTACCTCATCCAAACGTACCAAACGCAATCTGTAGGGAGCATCTGTATACAGCTCTTTTGCTCCAAAACCTTTGGGCTCAAAATATCCAATATTCAGGTCCAACGCCTTTACCGCATTGGTCATTAAACGTTTGGACCGGATAAGGCCCAACTCATTTTCAATACTGCTGGTACCCAGCCCTCCTAACATGCCCAAGTCTACAAAACCACTTGCGTCACCACCGGGAGCTTTTGTTTCTTCGTCTTCCAAAATTACCGAGGCTACCGCTTTGTATACGGGCTGCTTAAGTTTCAAGTACCCTACGGCCAATACCAAGGTCAATACCGCACTCAATACAAACCATTTCCAAAAGCGTAGATATTCTTCTATGACTTCTCTAATTTCAAAAGGCTTTCCTTCCGAAATATAATTTTCAGTTGCTCTATTGGGATATGTATGATTCTCTTTCATCACTAATCTAATATTGTAAAAGCAGTTTATGTAGTATTGCTAAAAACTTCTATAGAGCTCAAATTTATTACAAGGTACCGCAAGACCTCTTTTTACTCTAAAAAAAACTTAATTCTTTTTATCCGAAAAATTCTTTTTATATAAAGAAATGTGGCTCTCCAAATCCTCTTTACATTCAAATCTATCACTAATTTTTCTCGCCGGATTACCCCCATATATAGAATACGGTTTCACATCCTTCGTTACCACGGAGCCTGCCGCTACTATACTACCTTGACCGATTTTAACCCCTGACAAAATAATGGCACCTAGACCCACCCATACATCATCCTCTACGACTGTTAATTGATTTGACCCTTTCCAATTATAATCAGCGTCTCTTATTTGACTTGCCAGTCTAATAGGAACACCTATTTCCTGATAATGATGATCAAACTTACCTACAATCGAAACGTGATTGGCAAAAATGACATTATTTCCAATTAATGCATTGGTCTCAATAATCGAATACTTTCCTATATAAAAATTATCTCCAATTGTAAGCGTATCCTTTGCCCAAAGGAAAACCCCTCTTCCGCAATGGAAATTTTTACCAAAGGTAAATTTTCTCCATTTTACTTTTGTAAGAAATACGTCTCTCAGCTTTACAAATACCCGCTTAATCATATCTTAAAATAATTGATAAAAAAACTTACCACAAAAGTGAAACTATCCAAAAAGCCTTTGAGGCATTAAATTTTAGACTTTATATCATCTAAAAGAATTTTTAAACCTCCTTTTTCAAGCAACAATTTTAGTCGAATCAATACTCTGTACTCTTTAGAAAAATATCTTAAGAATTGTTTGTTTATTATTGGATCAATCCGAACTTGACTATTAAAATTAAATTGCACCTTATTTCTAAAATCGGTATCATTTACAGATTTATAAGGATTAATTGCTTTACAATGTGTGCCGTTCTCATTAAATCCACTATTGTTAACTAAAGCATATTTAGGATAAACCCCTACTGTTTGTTTTCTGAAATGTGCATAAACCCATCTCACATACCAAGAGTCATTTTTATCGTTTATGGAATCCAACAACATCTTGGTTATATCACTCCCACAAGTGTTTTGAAGATTCATTAAAATAGTTTTATCCTCACTTATTTCTTTCTTAATTTTTTCTTTTGAAAAAATATCTGCATCCCATCGGTCTTTCCATGTAGCCCAGCCCCAAGGGAATGTTCTTGTGTGATAAAACACATCAAACATATTTTGTTTTTTTATTTCAGGAGAGAACCCATTAATTGACTGTACAACATCAATTGTCTCATAATAATCTAGAGCTTGATTCATAAAGTTCAAAAAGTTTGGAGCTGTGGTTAAATCATCTTCTAATACAATAACCTTCCCATATTGTTCCAAAGCATTTGTAACCCCCGAAATAATAGAGTTAGCCAGCCCCTTGTTTTCAGAAGCCTCAAAAATTTGAATAGATTTAAACCCCTCTATTGTTTTTAAATATTGACGGACACCTTTTATTTTTTCTTGAGCTTGTTCATTTTTTGCACCATCCGAAAATACAAGTAAATGACTCTCACTTGCTAAAAGGTTTTTCTTTAGTGCCTCAACAGTCTCTTTAGTTTCCGCTAAACGGTTGTATGTGAATAAACAGATTGGTGCTAACATTATTATGCTTTAAGTTTCCATAATTGCGGCAAAACTACCCTAGCATGGTTGGTTACATAGTGAAAACATGCTATCACTAAACCATTATGCCTTTTTTCGTAAACAAAGAATTCTTCTGGGTTATTTCCTAAAGGCGAACGAAAAGCTTGCCAGCGTTTTTTAAATGTTTTTTCCGGGTTACACCAGGTTGCCAAACTCTCATGGGTATCGCACTGCCCCAATATTCCTGGAGCTACTATATTTTCTATTCCTAATTTTTTTGCCCTTTTCCCGTAATCAAAATCGCCTAAAGCATGGTGAAAAACAGGGTCATTGGCCCCTACCTTTTCATATACATATTTTGGAATTAAGACAACATTTCCATTAAAATAGGCACAAGAAACTGCTTGTTCTTGAGGCATCACCAATTGCCCATTTTTGGCCCTCCCACCGTATGTAATGGTTTTCGCATCTTTTAAAGAAGAGGTGGTCCCTACTATTACGGCCTTGTTTGATTTGCTTTCGGAAGTTTGTAGCAAAGTGGTTAAGGCTTGGGCATTTAAAATAGTATCATCATTTAGCCAAACATAAAAATCATAGGGCTTTACTTGTGCTGCGCTCTTCCAAGCCAAAAGCATTCCCCTATTCCAAAATAAGTCTCCTTTGCTAGTAATGATATGTACTAAAGGGTATAATTCCGCTACGGCCTGAGCAGTACCGTCCGTACAGCCATCATCAACTAAATATACGTCTAGAAGGTATTCATCAGGGATTTCCTGAGCGAACAAATTTTGTAATGCCTCAAGAGTTTTGGCTTTACGATTAAATACCGTAAGTAATACAGCAATTGTCTTTTTCATTAATTATTATTGGTAGAGTTCTACTATTTTTCTTGCATTAACAGGCATAAAAAATTCCTTATTAACAAACTCCTTTCCGTTCTTCTTTAATTGCTCTCGCTCCTCCCTATTTTCGTATAACTCAACCACTGTTTTAGCTAACTCCTTATAATTCTCAGGAATAACCTTTGCTGTATTAAGTGTTTCGTTAAAATCCCGAAGACCCGGTACGTCGTACAAAACTGACGGAATTTCAGTTGCCAAAGCTTCTATTGTGGTTACAGATATACCTTCATGTTTACTTGGCATGACATATATATCTGAAGCAATTAGAAACTTACGAACGTCATTCTGATTCCCTTCAAACCTCACGTTCTGTTCTAAGCCATCATTTTTAACTTGTTTCTGTTCTTCGCATAATGTATCCCCCTCACCTAAATGTAAGTAAATTATATTGGGATACTTTTCCTTTATAACAGATACTGCTTTGATTATATCAGAATGTCTTTTTATATGACTGCAACCACCTATTGAAATAATAACAAATGCTTCTTCGGGGATATTTAGTTGCTTTCGAGCCTCTAATTTTTCAATTTTGGTTGCAGGGAAAAAGCGAATATTATCGTACCAATTGTAGATTTTACAGGTATTATTAAAATAAAAATTCTTTTCATGTTGATAAACAGAATCGCTTATGGTTTGAAACTTACAACCAAAAACATTCTTAATAAGCCAACGTTGACCTACGTGATAAACATATGAATACCAATTGGTAGGGAATACATTGTGAAACGTATAAACGGACTTGCATCCCGCTCTCCATGCGCAATACGACATTAACAGCCTCATTGAAGACCGATGTATATGTACCACATCAATTTTTTCGGTATTCAAAAAAGTGATTACTTCACGTACATAAGCAATATTCTCTCTTATACCATTAGCCTTATAGGGCCAATGTAATATTTGATAACCAGCTTCGCTAAATTGCTCTGCATATTCACCCATATTTTGAGCAGTGTTTACAACAAGCAGCTCACATCCAAGTTTTTTAAACTCTGTAGCAGCAGACACATACATAATTTCTGCTCCTGAAAATTTCAGTTCATTTAATATGTGAATAACTTTCATTTTTCGGTTTTCCTATAAAGTGATTTATAAAATAATTACGTTCCAAACGGTTAATTTCAATTCTCATTCTTGGATTGGATAATCTAATGACCAATTAATGTCTTCTTTTATTACCCTCAGTGGCGTACCAGCTACAATTACTCTTTCCGATACATCTTTGGTTATCATGCTTCCCATTCCTAAAATTGCACCATCTGCTACAGTAACACCTTTTAAAATTTTGACATGACTTCCTACCCAAACATTATCTCCTATACTGATTGGCCTTTCTTTATTGATCCACTTGTTATTTTTATCAAAAATAGCATGCGTATCACTCCCCCATATCTCTATATAATCTGAAAAAAGGCAATTCTGACCAATTAATATTTTATTGTCTGTTCCCACGTTTACAATTCGAACGCTAGCGAAGGTTGTATTTTGCTTAATTTCTACTTCACAATTATTACCCCTTATAGTAATAGTTGCTTTTCGTAGCTTAACTCCCTCTTCTACATTAAGCGTATTCTCGTTTCCCGTAATTGATATTATAGAATCCGAAACTAATGTGTTATTAATGTTTACTCTATTTCTACTTCCAACAATATTCAATCTAGATTTATATATCTTATTAGATATGAGACTTACATCATTGGATTTCCCCGCTCTAATCCAAAAATTATACAAATTAATCCCTTTTAAACTTATCGAAGGATTCAATACTTTACAGATAACATAGTTGATTATTTTTATCAAAAGACTAGAATTTTAAATTATTCTCAGAAATAAGTTTCAGACAAATAGCAAATAAAATTAGATTCTTGTAATGGGCCTCTCAAAACTTATATTACCCAACCCAAACTTAACTCGATCCTATCTACGATAAAGAAATAAAAGCGTAAAAATCAATATTTTAAAACTTTTTTACTTCCTGTTAAAACAGGAAAATATTTATTGATTATGTATATGCAAGGTATCATGAAAAGAACGGTTAATATTACTCTAATATATGGCAAGCTCCATTCATTTACCGATATATTTAAATAAGTAAAAATTTTATTCATAAACGTCAAAATTAAAAGGTGAATTGGAAAGAATATGAGTGAGTTTATACTTAAATATACTAGACCAGACTTAGGTAATATTTTTTCTAATAAGAATATCAGACTAAAGAAAAACAAAACTCCACTTACAGCACCCAACATAGCATAAAAATAATTCCCATAATCATTTACAAACATTAAGAATAAACCAGTATTCATTTTTACAGAAAAGATGACACCCACTAAACCAAAAATCACATACCCTAATTGAAAAGATTTTGTTTGATTATAAATTTTATCAACCAATTTTCTACTTGCGTATCCTAAAGCAATAAAACTAGTTGCCATCAATGATGTATCAAGAGTAAAAGGTAAACGAATATGTACGAATTTATTTTCTAGATAGGAAAGAAGAGCAAGGGCAACAAAAATAATAAAATACGGAAAAGCATGAACTTCACCCTCTTTAAACAATCTATTTATCAACCTCTTAACGAAGAAAAAAAGCAAGTCGGCAACGAATAAGCATGGAAAAAACCACAGCAAATTTATTGCTCCAATGTATCGAGGAGACTCAAGGCATAAAAGGATGTCCCTGACTGCATAACCTATCTCAATATGGTATACATCTTCTAATTGCAACGCCTTAAATCCATAATGAAGTATTATTGATGAAAGAAGAATTAAAGCTTCGAAAAGTAAGTATGGAATAATCAATCTATTAAAACGTTTTTTAAAATGGATAACAAACCGCTCATCCTTTCTTCCTTTCACATTTAGAATATAGCCTGAAAGAACAAAAAATAAAGGCATATGAAAAGCCAAAATATAAGGCCCCAAAATACCACTATGGTGAGCTAACACCAGAAAAATTGCTCCTCCCCTTACATAATCCAAATAGTCAATTCTACCCAAATTTCCCATACAATTAAAAATTTAAAGACTTATTTTCTTTTCATTTTTTTGATTAATACTCCCGAAACTCAAATTAAAGTATTACCGTTGCTAATTATAAATTCATTACCAATAACAAGCGTCTTCAACTGCATCTGCTGTTTTAGGTTTTTCTTTAGGGGTAGGCCTTACCCAATACTCATTCATTAGTCTTAAATAAAAACCTTCAGGAATCCCCCATTCACTTACACCATAATTGGGATCTTCCCATCGCTTACCTTTAATCCCAAACAACAACTGTAACGCCCCCCCTAAGTGGAAAGACTTTTTCCCTTGCCTTTTTACATGTGCTGCCAAAGGAAATCCATAGGCTCCTGCCCCTATTAAACAGATGTCATAATCTCGTTTATCAATTTCATCTTTCATCCATTGTAGGGCCTCAAACCAATCGGTAAACCCATTGCTTTCCCCTCCCAAACTCTGTACCGCCGGTATGGTCTGTAGGTCAAACTCCGGCAAGACCTCTGGATTATCAAATAAAGATTCTCGCTTTTTATATTGGGCCTCTATCAGCTCCGCAAAAGGATGTACCACCAGTACTTTTCTTCCTTTTAATGCCCTACTCCATGGTTTTTGAGATGTATAAGGTTCTAAAAGCACCAATTTAACTATTTGTGCTTCGCTCATTTTATCCTTAAAATAAGACTCTTCAGGGATCCAACTCCCTAATACATCCACTACCTGGATGTCTTGCAACATCAATTCGCAAAATTGTTGGATTTTAGCCTCTGTTGGCGGGAAAAATCCGCTCCAACGTTGCATTTGTTGTATCCGATTTTCTTCCCACCACCAAGGTTGCTTTTTGCCTTGAATGTATTTCAAGATGTTTTTTCTTTTATCCAAAACACCTAGGTAATTAACCAACATATTTAATTCAGTAGAGCCAAAACGAGCAATCATACAGGGTTTGTCACTTACTAATTGTTGATGAACTATTTGCGACACCTTTTTAGGATCTTGCTCGAATTCTGGTTTAAGTATAGGTTTTACCGTAACAAGTTTTCCATATCCCTTTCTAAGGACTTTCAATGCTAAAACTAATATTTTGTTCATAATAGTGAAATATCAAAAAATAAAATCAAAAATTGAATACCCAAATAAGCTTTGAATAGGTGGAAAAAAGCTCCCCCCCCTTAACCCATCAAACCCTATTACAAAGCGAATACCGAAAAAGAAAACCATAGCCCCTACAAAAAGTGAATGAATATCTTTTTTATCTAGCAATACATAGGGCAATACAAAGGGCAATAGGTACATTCTGGAAATGTACAAACGGGAAACCAAGCCTTCGGACGTATTGGCCAGCAATACACATACCACCATAAGAACCAATAATACATTGGTGTAAAAATTAAATACTTTCATCCTAGTCGTCCATATCATGTATGAACAGATAGCTATCAATACCGCTGCGGTAATATATAAGGGGCCCAGATTAAATACGGTATCGTCTAGCGCACCTGTCGAATTCTGTTCCAAACGTTTAAACCCATACGCAAAAAAACCAATACCACTTAGCAATTTCCCTATAAAAGGCAACATCGCAACTCCAACTCCCACACCTGCTAGAGCATACAAGAAATATTTTAAGTTACTTCCTATCAACTTATTATGAAGTGGTTTTATCAGAAATAGTATTAAATAAAGAAAACTAAAGGTGTGAATAAAACATGCACTTATAAGTAAAGACCATAATGTTTTTTGCTTTGTTATCTTAATTGTTAAGGCGTACAACACTATACTCAATGCAAATGACTGCCGTGTTATATTGTTAAGATTACCTATATATTCCAAAAAAAATACAATTAATGACAAAGACGCCACTAAGGTTACCGGATTAGTATTGGTTTTTCGCCAGAATAAAAAAATAGAATAGCAAGAAAGAAATATAGTAATGATGGCAATACCTTTAATAAAAACTGCATAATCACCAGAGGTTATATAATAACCTATATAATTTATAAAATTCCAAACCGGTTCCTTAAACCCGAATACATAGGAAAAAAACGGAGTGGTGCCTACTTGTTCAAAAAGCCCCCAATAGGCCTCGTTATACCAATCTGACGGCTGCCCCGGTTTCCAAATACGTGTAGATTGTACCAAACAAGCATAGAGTGTTATTAAACCAAATAGAAGGGTATCCGTTAAAGAATCTTTCTTATTGTGCACCAATTTAACGAGTATAAAGGTGAGTATACCCATCAAAGGATATACCGAGAAAATAATTAGTCCAATAAGAATAACAAACCTTAACAATCTATTTTATTTCTAGTACCAATTAATCCTTAATTACTCTCCCAAATATGGATACCCGCGCATACGCCAACGCACCTTGGTCATATATATAAATAACACACTTACTTGCTTGAGTTTTTTATTGGCGTACCATTGAAACTCAAACGGACTGAATTTACCAAGAATATCCTTATCTAAATTTTTAAGGAGATAAACAATCATATCATACTCTCCCCTTCTAATAAAGTTTAAGATTTCATGTCTTAACTCATACCGTAAAAATACCGGATAGCTTTTGTTTTTGGTCGTAGTGTTTTTCCATTTATTATGAACATGATTATACCGATCTATAATATGTGAAATAACTTTGCTCGTTGAAGTTTGAGTGGCCTGACCGGGAACCATACCCACATAAACGGTTAACGGAAACCCTATATACACAACAGGGGTTATTAGGGCCAAAGCAAAAAAACAAGCGTAATCTTCATTTCTTTTCATTCCAACAGGAAAACCACCTGATTGTAAAAATTCTGCTTTTCTTGCCACTGCGGCACTGGTATGTAAAAAGACATGAGGGTTTTCAAAAAAATCCCTGACCGCCATAGTATCCGTATATTTTTTAGCAAGTCTTGGTTCAATTTCATCATTGTTTCTTACTACACCTCCTGCACAAATCATACCCGCCTCCGGATGTTGGGTAATGGCCTGATTCACTTTCTCCAGATAATCAGGTTTCCATTCGTCATCCCCATCCAAAAAAGCAATATATTCAAACTTACTTTCCTCTACTCCTTTATTTCTGGCAACACTAACCCCTTGGTTTTCTTGAGTGATAATTCTAATTCGCGAATCGCTAGTAAACTGCCTTATAATGTCAACACCATTATCTGTTGAACCATCATTAACAATCACAACTTCAAAATCTACAAAGCTTTGACTAATGACCGTTTCCAAGGTATTGATAATAGTATGCGCTTTATTGTATAATGGAATGACTACCGAAATCATAAATGAATGTAGAGATTACGAATATTATTTTTTCTTTAAAACTCTGTTTACCAGACTTGACACTATATTCTTTTCATATTTATTAAAACCAAAAAACCATAAAGCCAATAAAAAGACCGGAAAATAGACTGCAAAAACCGCGAACAAACGATAAACCCCATAGTTCATATAAAAATATGGTACGAGAGCAACTCCCAAGGCAAGAACCGTAACGATGACAACTGGTACCAATACATCTTTTAAAAATTTTGGAACATTTAAGCCCGCTTCTTTTTTTGCATAGTACGTTATGACTCCAAAAGACCTGATTAACGTCATTATAAACATCATGACGTACATATAGGTTGGGGAGTAGCCCGCTTTAAATAAAATATATGCTACAAGCAATGGCATGGCTTCAACTAAAGACTTCACGATTTGCAACTCCTTTATCCTCCCTGTAGCATCAATACTTACGGCTATGGTAGAAAACATTTGTGTTACCATAGAACTCATTAGAATCAACCTAGTAAAAACGATGGCATATTCAGGCACATTTTTTAACCATAAATTAAAAATGTACGGCATTTCTATTATAATAGGGATAGCAAACAATGCCAACAAAAAATATGCAAGTTTACTTCCCATAAAAGTAGCCTGCAACATCTTATCTCGATTACCTTCACCCTCACTCTTTACAATAACTGGGGTGAGCGCTTTCATCATATTATAGGAGAAGACATTGATTTGGCCATTGGCCTGCGTGGCAATTCCGTGTGAAGCATTAATTTTGGTCCCAAAAAACATGTTCAATACGATACCTTGACCATAACTTGTTAGCATGGCAACAGCTGTTCCTAGAAAACTCCAGCCTGCAAAACCGGTCATTTCTTTCATAAGTCCTTTTTCAAAATATCGTTTTGGAGCGATTGTACACTCCGAATATTTGCGGCGACAATACACTTGCATGACCGTACGGCTAACAAAGGGAATTACTGCCATTAAAATACCATATAACACTAATTTATCTCCCGCATAATACACAATTATCAATGCCACGGCTAATTTCAATAGTGATTCTACAATTCCCACAATGGAATAATAGAGCATGTTTTCATGCGCATTCAATACTGCCTCATATGGCACGCTCATTACGGTAAAAGCCGTACTTAAAATTAAAGAGCCATAAATAACCTTGGCAGCAAAGACACGATCGGGAGGGATATTTAAAATGCCATTAAAAAAGAAATACCCTGCTACCAATAGTATTATGACCAACCCTATGGCTATACCAAAATGCAATACGGAACTTACATTGAAAATGTATTTTTGTTTTTCTACATCACCTTGCCCCTCATAGAAAGACATAAAGCGCTGTGTTGAACTAGACATAGCGGCATGTAAAAACCCGAGCATGGCAATGGCACCACCCACCAAGTTAAAAATCCCAAAATCAGAAGCTCCTAATGCATTTAATACCAAGCGTGTGGTATATAAGGAGATAAACATGGTTATCGCCATTTTGGCATATAGAAAGCCTGTATTCTTTATAACCCTATGGGCTGTAGACATATATGATACGTGTTCAAAATTTTTCGTTACAAGACTTAAAAGTTTTTCTTTTAAAGGTCATCGCCCAGAACGAACTCTATTTCTTAATTATTTTTATTTTTTCCTCGCTATGTGCGGGTAGTTCTCCTTTTTTCTTATCGGTTCTGGCTACCAAATGGTAAGCGAAAATTACCCCGTAATAGAAGTAACGTCTAAACATCCGTTTAGGCTCTTTTACAAACCGGCCCAACCATTCCAAACCTAGATTTTGCCATACCTTTCCCGGCCGCTGTACGGTACCGGCATAAAAATCAAACACGGCACCAATGGAGCAAATAATTCCTTTATCTATAAACTGGGCATTGGCATCTACCCATTTTTCCTGTTTGGGAGCGGTCATGCCTACAAACACCACATCTGGAGAAAATGAGTTTATGGCAGTAAGAATTTCAGCATTATCCTCTGGCGTGAACTCTGGTTTGTAGGGTGGTGAATACGTTCCTACCGTTATATTGGGGTATTCCTCACCAGCACGCTTCTTTATTTTCTCTAAAACTGTATTGGAAGAGCCCATATAAAAACAGCGCCCTCCGGTACCTTGTAAGTGTTTTAAAAGATATTCATGAATATCAGCCCCGGCAATCTTATTAATTTTCTCACCTCTTAACCATGTGGCAGCCCACACAATACCCACACCATCCGGCAGTAATATATCCGAAGCTTTTAGCGCCTTTGAAAAAGTATCATCTTCATGGGCAATGCAATACGAATATTGATTAATAGTATTCACAGTCAACTTAGGGGTTGACCAATCTACCTCTGTTAATTTTCCATCAAAAACCGGATACCCTAGTACATTCAAATTCCCTATCCCCATAAGCTTTGTATTATATTAGTATATACCATGAAAATTCACACGCTTTCTATCTATTTCTCTCTCACAACCGGGGCACTGAAAAAGACGTGTAGACCTATTAAATTCACTTACTAAACTTTAGCACTTTAAACGGCTCCGCCGTTGCCTGTCACATAAGGGACACACAAATAGCGCTGTGAATTATTTTCTTTATCCTCTTTAGTCTTACTCAGGAAACAAATCTATTTACTATTGATTCCTTAGCTCAACAACCTCATTATACTACCTCTCTTAATCTAGCATTCACTACAATGCCCATATCCTCCAACACCAATGAAACCCGTGTTCTGCCTACATGGCGCACAATGGCCACTTGATCTTTTAAAAGGCCTCTTTGAATGGTGGCCCGATCACCGGGCTGCAAACTGGTATACGCCACATCTTCTACCGCATCATCTTCCGTCCACTGCTTCAATACCTCTATTTCTTCTTCTCGCACTAGGGCCGGTTTGCCCAACCAATATAAATAGCGCTCCACCCCATGAACCGAAAAAGCCAAAGGCCTATTCTTTTCACTACATTTAATAAAGACATACGATTTAATTAAGGGGGTTTCTATGGTTTTTTTTCGGTCACTCCAAATACGGACCTCCTTTACAATGGGGCAGTAGACTTGCACATTCATTTTTGAAAGCCCTTGGACTACTTTTTTCTCGTAGCCACTTTTAACTTTCAATACATACCATTGTTCCATAGCAATACTTTTTTTCATCACTGGCGAAAATACTGTAGGGGGGTGCATAAGTACATAAAATATGTGGGAAAAACCACTTTTCAATATTAAAAAACAAACATCTAAATGTTTGCTTTTCACTATATCCGGTTCATCTATTTTTTCCCGAGGAAACCTTTAACTTCCCTAAAAAAAGAAAACTAAAGTGTAGGTATTTCCAACGCCAAAGCTAACATAAAATCTACCGTTGCAAAACCAATCTACCTCCTATTATCCAAAGCTGATTTTTACTGCTACAGTTATGTTAAAATTGACTCCTTTTTATTAAGAGATTTCTAAAAAACGAGATGCAAACCACAGATTTTCAACCAATGAACCCTATTTATTGTTTAATTTTGAATTAACATTTCATTAACATTTTGAATTGATAAAACATGACCAAAATGACCCTGAAAACAGCTTCCTATTTCTCGTATGCTACTGTTCCCAATTGCTCCCGAATTTTTAAATTATACGGCATTCTTTTTTCAGCAGTCAGTTGACGGCACTTTTTGAAGAGTTCGAAATTTTTGTTTGGAACGCAATGCTACCTTTTTTCGACATTTTGGGTATACCCTTACTACGCATCCTACCGAAACATATCGTCTAAAAATTAGCACAAACTATATATCGATTATGAAGAATTTAAAAAGGCTCCCCATTTCTTGGAAGCCTTTTTTATGCTTTAAATTTATGTCAATTTTAAGGGCATGGATTGCAGACGTTTGCCCGTTAGTCTTTTTACGGCATTGGCAATCGCCGCACCAATGGGTCCCAACGGCGGTTCGCCCACAGGGCCCGGTGTATCTTTCCCCTGAAGCAATACTACTTCTATTTCTTTGGGTGCATGTTTCATTAATGCCATTTCATAGGGGCCATAAATAGTAGGGGTCAAGGAGCCGTCCACCACTTTCATTTGCTCGAACAGTACCGCACTCATGCCCATAATTACGCAGCCTTCGCACTGCGCCCTCACCTGATCCGGATTTACAGCAAGGCCAGGGTCTAAAACTACCGTAACTTTATGGACTTTTATTTCGTTATCCGCTACGGAAACCTCAACCACATGCGCACAAGGTGTGCCGGCATCTACCGAGGCTGCAAACCCCATAGCTCTATCCGCTTTGATTTCTTCGGAATATCCCGATTTCTCACCTGCGGTACGAATCACATTTTTTAACCGATTGCCTGCTACATCATCGCCAATATGTGCCAAACGGAATTCTATGGCATTCTTTCCTGCTTTCAGCACCATCTCATCTACAAAACTTTCTATGGCAAAGGTATTGGCCAATAAACCTAAACTACGCCACCAACTGGTAGCAAAAGGCAAATCTACATGCCAATACACAGACCTAAAATTGGGTACGGCCGTATACTGAATAAACGCGCCTCTAATGGCTCCCACATCCGCACCCAAAATAGTGGGTACCACATTAGGTAGCAATGCCGAATTATTACCCACATCCCCACTCACAAAATGATGTTCAAGTCCGCTTAATAATCCCTCCTCGTTCAGACTTCCTTTTACAATATGATGGGTAGGCGGACGAAACATATCATGCTGAAATTCTTCTTCCCGACTAAACACATATTTTACAGGTTTACCCACAGCTTTGGACATCACCGCTGCCTGAACCGCGTGAGGTGTATGCAGTCGTCTTCCAAAGCCACCACCTAAATAGGTAGGAATCACATTCACCTGCTCTTCATCCCATCCCAAACGGGACGCCACTTCTTTGCGCGTAATACCAATGACCTGCGTAGAAATCATAATCGTAGCCTTCTCACCTACAACCGAAGCGACCACCCCATTGGGTTCTATCTGGGCGTGTGCACCAATGGGACTTCTAAATTCCATCTGCACAACCGCATCCCCTTCCAGAGCATCGCCCTGTTTTTGAATAATACTGGAGTTTCCGTTTCCCACCGTCATCATAGCCACTATCTCCTCTTGCTGTAAATTATCCGGGGTTTCCCAGACCACCTCAATTGCTTGTTTGGCATTTTCGGCTTCGATATAGGATTTAGCAACTACGGCAACAAAATCATCTTCCTTGACAATTTTTAGGACACCGGGCATTTTTTCGGCTTTATCCGTGGTGGCGCTGATATATTTTGCTCCTATTTTTGAAGGTCGAACTACTGCCCCAAACACCATATTTGGCATTTCGGCATCCAAACCGAACATAGGCGAGCCATAGACTTTATCCTCTAAATCTACCCGTGGCAAAGGTTTTCCAACAAAGCGATAGGTATCTCTATTTTTTAAAACAGGAGTATCCGGAATGGTCCAACTGGTTACGCCTTCTGCAATTTCCGAATAGGAAAGGCTTTTTCCATTTGCCGAAACCCTACCGTCTACTGCGGTAACTTCGGACACGGGAACCCCTAATTTCTCTGCCCCTTTAAGCTTCATCATTTCCCGAAAAGTGGCCGCCAATTCCCGTAACGGTTGCCAAAGTCCTGAAATAGACGTGCTCCCTCCCGTGCTGAACTGGTCAATATTTCCTGTATCCGTAGTGGCATGTACAACTTTTACATTCTGAAAAGGAACTTCCAGTTCATCCGCAGCCATTTGCGCCAAGCCCGTAAAAGTACCTTGCCCCATTTCTATTTTTGGTGAATGTAGAATGATTTCATTAGCCGGGCCCAACTCAAACCATAACATGGGATTGTCTGTGCTGCCTAAATACTCAATATCCATTGAATTTACCTTCTCCAAAACAGCCCTTCTGATCGGATTTCTGAACAAATAGGTTCCTACGGCCAATACGCCCACCGTACCCAAACCGCCACGTACCAAAAACTTTCGCCTTGATACTTTCTTGTTTCCTGAGGATTCTTTATCTGCCATCTTCTAAGAATTTGTGGGTTCGTTGGTTGTTTTTAAAGCACTCTGCTTTTCAGCAGCAAGGTGAATGGCTTTACGCATTCTATAATACGTTCCGCATCTACAAACGTTTATGATATTATCATCTATATCTTGGTCTGTTGGATTTGGGATTTTATCCAATAATGCGGCCGTAGCCATCATAAAACCCGGCTGGCAATAGCCGCATTGTGGCACAATTTCCTCTATCCAGGCCTGTTGTACGGGATGCGGATTTGTGGCATCTCCCAGCCCTTCAATAGTCGTGATTTTTTTCCCCTCCGCAAATTTTATGGGATAGGAACAGGACCGAACGGCTTCGCCATCTACATGGAGCGTACATGCCCCACAGGCTGCTTTTCCACAGCCAAACTTGGTGCCTTTTAGTCCCAGCATATCTCGGATAACCCACAGCAAAGGGGTATACTCATCGGTAAGTTCAACAACATGCGACTGCCCATTGACCTGCATTGAAATTTTCATAGTCGATTTTTTTCTTTTATTTGGATGGAATAATGTGTCCGTTTTCGAACCATGCTTCCACGGCTTTAATATAGTCTTCTTTAGATACCGGAGGCACTTCCCGAGGTTCCCCTTTGGCATCAACTCCTGGATGGAAAGCCCATAACACCAATTTGTCTTCGGTTAAATGATGTAGAATATCCTCGGGTGTACGGCCGCCATTACGTTCCGTATCCATCATGGAAGCTGCAATTTCAAATCTATCCAGTCCCTGCCATTGCATAGAATGCGGAGCCAATGACCAATGTGGCGCCCCAGGTACGCCGGAATACGGATTGTTTTCCGTCTGATGGCAAGTGGTGCATTTTGTGGCTTCAAAGCCGAGATTGTTTTCTCCCCTACTCATCCCAAAGTCGTGAGGGTCGCCTTCAATCCCTTGTTTGGGCACATGATCGTTCGGGTGGCAATTAACGCAACGTGGGTGCGTCAACACATCCATCATTTTATGAAATGACACATCAGAAGGAGTTTCGCTATTTTTTTTTGAAGGAGGAACAGAAACATAATCACTTTCCGAAGGGGTATACATAGATGCGAGAACTAAGCCCGCCACTAACAGAAAGAGTATGAGAATATAGGATTTTGTTTTCATAGCTAGAGGTATTTCAAGTTTACCTATAGCTCTAAAGTTACTTATTAATTCAATAAAAGTATGCTACTCCACGGATAACGCCCTTATATAGTTTAATACAGGAAGCATTTACAGTACCAACCACTATTTGGACACCGCAACCGAATCACTAGCTACAAAAAAGGCTTCAATTTCCGGGTTGATTCCGTAATTAATGGAAAGGCCAGGTTTTTCATTTTTAAAGCTTTCAAGTGCGCTTTGTGATATATCCGTTTTCCAGATATAGAGATTTTTCAAGCTTTGAGCGTTCTTAAAAACTGCTATACTTTTATCTGTGATGGAAGTTTCATACACTTTTAAAAGTCTAAGGTTTTTCAAAGTTTCCAGCTTTTTAACCTCAGCATCTGTAACAGGTGTTTTATCAATTTCCAGCCATTCCAAATTTTGACATTTTGAGACAAAGTCCATCTCTACCGTGCCTATTGGCAATCCGCTTAAATCTAGCTCCACAATATTTGCTGCTATTCGTTCTAAAGCTATAATAGGTTCTGCCGCATATTCTGGAGGTAAATACACATCTACACTCAACGCATTAGAATTCGCTGCCATTCGCTCAATGGTTAAATAATCTGATGCTAAATTTTGCAACGTACTATCCGCCACAACCGGCAATTTCTCCCATTTTGATTCCGCTTTTGGTTCCATAAGATCTTTAACAAGAACTACTAGCGGTTCACTTTTTGGTAATTGGTCAAAACGCAACGTATCCGAAGCTCCCAGTGCCACCCATCTTTCCAAAATCTCTATTTCATTTTGGGTCAACGGTGCTTTGCCTTCCGGTGGCATATGTTCTTCGTCTTCCGTGGGAAGGTGCAATCTACTGATCAGCTGACTTTTTATGGGGTCCCCAGGAATAAGCGTCTGACCGCTCTCCCCTCCTTTTAGCAACTCTTCTAAATTGGTCATGAGCAGTTCGCCCTTCTTTTTATTGGGATTGTGGCAGGACACACATTTATCATCTAAAATCGTGGTTACAACATCCGCATAAATCACAGGATTTTCTGGAATCTCTTTTTCTTTTTTAGTAGTGGGAAGTGCTAAAAACTCCTCCCCATGGGTGACCATTCCGCCATAGTGCCCCGTAACCGCTACCAAACCGACCATGACAACTTGAAGCACCTTCGTATACACCGTACCGCTCAATCCTCTATTCGCCAGAACATACCAAAGGGAAGCTACTAAGGCCAAACCTCCACCCAGCCATTGGTGCCAAAAGAGCAAATCTCCTTTTACCGGGGTTTCCTTCCCCAGAAAAAACCCGGAAATGGCAGTCACTAAAGCCGAGAGCACCGCAACTACGAGTAACTGATCTGGAACTTTTTTTCCTGTTAGCCCTAAAAACACAGCGATCAACAGAAGTACAATCGGAAAATGAAGAATCAACGGATGCCAACGCCCCAACCACGCCACAAGATTAGGCAGCTCGATATATGCATCGAAAATCAAACAAAAAATAAGAAATACGGATAGACCCAAAATGGCATAGTCTACCCAACGGTTTTTCAGAATACGGGTCATTGGTTATGCTAATAGGTCTTTGATTACATTCCCGGCAACATCGGTCAATCGGAAACGTCTTCCTTGATATTTATAGGTCATTTGCTCGTGGTCCAATCCCATGGCATGCATTAAGGTGGCATGAAAATCATGCACGTGCACCGGATTCTCAACAATATTATAACCAAACTCATCGGTCTTACCGTAATTGAGACCTGGCTTGATGCCTCCTCCAGCCATCCAAATACTGAACGCACGTGGGTGGTGATCACGACCAAAATCTTTTGGATCAAACTTACCTTGGCAGAAGTTCGTCCTTCCAAATTCACCGCCCCAAACTACCAACGTATCCTCTAACATACCCCGTTGCTTCAAATCCATCACTAACGCTGCGGAAGCTTGATCTACATCTTTCGCCTGCCCCGCCATGGCATTGGGCAAATTACCGTGTTGATCCCATCCTTGGTGGTACAGTTGTATAAAGCGAACTCCGTTTTCTGCCAATCTTCTTGCCTGTAAAGCATTTGCAGCATAAGTGCCCGGTACTTGACAATCTTCCCCGTACAACTTTACAATAGATTCCGGTTCTTTTGAAATGTCCATTACATCGGGTACGGACATTTGCATGCGGTATGCCATTTCATATTGGGCAATACGCGATTCTATTTCGTCATCACCTGTTTCCACATGATGCATTTTGTTTAATTGGGAGACTTCGTTCAGCAAGTGACGCTTGTCCGACCTTGAGATTCCATCCGGGTCATTCAGATATAAAACCGGATTCTTTCCTGAACGCAGCATAACTCCTTGGTGTTTGGAATCCAAAAACCCGCTAGACCATAATTTGGAATACAAACCTTGACTGTTGCCCTTTCCCCTAGAGGTCAAAACCACAAAAGAAGGCAGGTTTTTATTTTCACTACCCAGTCCATAACTCATCCATGACCCCATACTTGGGCGCCCGGAAATCTGACTTCCCGTTTGAAAGAAAGTAATGGCCGGGTCATGGTTGATAGCATCCGTATGCATGCTTTTTACCACGGTAATCTCATCCGCGATTTTTGCGATATGAGGAAAATAATCACTGACCCAAGCCCCACTCTGTCCATATTGCTTGAAGTTTGTGGCCGACGGCATCAACGGAAACTTATCTTGCCCCGATGTCATACCCGTTAACCGCTGTCCGTTTCTTATGGATTCGGGCAAATCTTCACCCATGCGTTTCTTCAACGTAGGTTTATAGTCAAAACTCTCAAATTGCGAGGGGCCACCCGCTTGAAAAAGATAGATAACACGTTTTGCCTTGGGAGCAAAATGAGGAATACCCAGCGGTTGCTGTGCCAAAGGTTGTGCACCTCCGCCTTTAAACAGATCAGGAATAAGCAATGACCCCAAGGCCAGGGAACCAATACCCACGCTCAATTGTGAAAAGAAATGACGCCTGTTTACTTTTAACGGATTTTCGTTGTTTTTTTCCTCCTCTTTCATAGCCTTATTCTTTTGTAATGGTTTCATCTAAGTTGTAAATAACTTGAGCGGTCAACATCAATGCCGCTGCTTTTGCAGGGTCTACGTCTATCTGTTCGTAATCGCCTTCGGCCAACAATTTCTCAGCACTCTCTAAATCGTTTGTATACTGATCAAGTGCACTGTGATAATAGGTATTCAATGTCAATAGTTCTTCTTTACGCGGACTACGAACCAAAATGCGTTTAAATAGGTCTTCGACCAACTTGGGATTATCCGGTTGTTCCTTAATACTCCGTTGTGCCAAAACTCTTGCCGCTTCCAATACCTGTACATCATTCTGCAGCACCAATGCTTGTAAGGGCGTATTGGTTTTTTGCCTTTTCACTTCCGAAAAGTCGCGGGTGGGCGCATCAAAAATGGTCATATTGGGCGGTGGTAATGTGCGCTTCCAAAATGTATACAGAGAACGACGGTATAAATCTTCGCCTTGATCGGGAATGTATTTCGTTAATATTCCCCGGTTACCACCGGCATTCGTTTCTTCCCACAGACCCGCAGGTTGGTACGGTTTTACACTGGGGCCACCCAACTCCGGATTGAGCAATCCGCTGGTAGCCAAAATATAATCTCTAATCATTTCACCACTCATTCTAAAACGAGGTGCACGTGCCAACAATTTATTTTCAGGGTCCGCTTTTTTGATTTCCGGTCGTAATTCCGATTTCTGTTGATAGGTAGCGGATTGCATTATTTTCTTCAGCAAGTACTTGGTGTCCCATTTGTGTTCCATAAAATCTACTGCCAACCAATCTAACAACCCGGGATGTGTTGGAAGGCTTCCCTGAACACCGAAATCCCCCGCGGTTTCCACTAACCCCTTACCAAATAACATAGCCCAAATACGATTGACATACACCCGTGCCGTAAGCGGATTTTTAGTATCCGTAAGCCACTGGGCAAGACCCAATCTGTTTTTAGGCAAATCATCGGAGAAAGCAAAAATAGCCTCCGGTGTTTTCGGACTCACAGAATCTGCTGGCTGATCATACTGCCCACGATTTAAGATATAAGTCGTCTTTGGTGCCGAATCGTTCATCACCATCACATTAATTTGAGGAAGACTATCCATATTAATGAACGAAAGCACATTTTCCGTTTCCTCCTTGGAAATTTTAATATAAGGTGGGTCTGCAAAATACCTTTTTTTTGCTGCTGGAGGAGCGGTCATCTGTAGTCCCTTTTCATCCACTTGGTTAAAAAAAGCGAACATCTCAAAATAATTGGCCTGAGAAATGGCATCGTATTTATGGTCATGGCACTGCGCACATTCCAAAGTAATACCCAAAATTCCCTTTCCTAGCGTATTGGTGCGATCCAGAACGTAATTGGTACGATATTCTTCTTGAACAATACCCCCTTCTTGAGTTATTGGATGATTTCGATTGAAACCCGTAGCCAAAATCTGTTCTTTGGTAGCATTGGGCAAAAGGTCTCCCGCCAATTGCCAGGTCAGAAACTCATCATAAGGTAAATTTTCGTTGAAGGCATGAATCACCCAATCACGCCACGGCCACATGGTACGGTAACTATCATCTTGATACCCATGAGAATCCGCATAACGCGCTACATCCAACCAAGATTGCGTCATACGCTCACCATAGGCGGGCAACGCTAAAAAGGTGTCTATAATTTCATTTATATCGCCTTTGGCAATTAACTTATCTACCTTTTCGGGAAGCGGAGGCAAGCCTGTTAAGTCCAGACTTATTCTGCGTATGAGTGTTTCTAGGGGTGCTTTTTCGGAAGGCGAAAGTCCCTTATCCTCTAATTTACTCAGAATGAACCCATCTATTTCATTCTGTGCCCACTCTGTATTTTCGGTTGCTGGAAGTTTATCTTTTTCCGGGGAGATATACGCCCAGTGTTTTTCGAATTTAGCACCCTGCTCTATCCATTTTTTAATGAGTTTCTTTTCATAGGAATTCAGTGCCAATTGCGA